>NZ_BCSL01000004.1:0-62880 GCF_001570845.1 Dietzia papillomatosis NBRC 105045
GGCCTTGAGCCAGCGGGTGATGGTGCCCTCGGTGACGGACTCGCCGAGCTCGGGCATGGTCACGTCGGTGCCCTTGCCGCCACCGGAGCCGCCGGAGGACTTCTTCGCGGGGGCGGGCTCGTCGTCGGCCTCGTCCGCGGAGTCGGACGCGTCGTCCGCGCCCTGGTCGTCGGAGGCGGGAGCGTCAGCTGCGTCGTCGTCGCTGTCCGAGTCGTCGTCGCCCGCGTCGCCCGCGTCGTCGGAGCTGCCGGAGCCGTCGCCGATGACGGCGAGGGTGGCGCCGACCTCGACGGTCTCGTCCTCCTCGGCGACGATCTTCTGGACGGTGCCGGCGACAGGCGAGGGGATCTCGGTGTCGACCTTGTCGGTGGAGACCTCGAGCAGGGGCTCGTCGACCTCGACGGTGTCGCCGACGGCCTTGAGCCAGCGGGTGATGGTGCCCTCGGTGACGGACTCGCCGAGCTCGGGCATGGTCACGTCGGTGCCCTTGCCGCCGCCGGAGCCGCCGGAAGACTTCTCCGCGGGGGCGGGCTCCTCCGCGGGCGCGTCTTCCTCGTCCGCGGAGTCGTCGGCCTGCTCGGCCTGATCAGCGTCCGCGTCGTCGGCGGCGTCGTCGCCCGAGTCATCGGACCCGCCGGAGCCGTCGTCGATGACCGCCAGCTCGCCGCCGATCTCGACGGTCTCGTCCTCCTCGGCGACGATCTTCTGCAGGGTGCCCGCAGCAGGAGAGGGGATCTCGGTGTCGACCTTGTCGGTGGAGACCTCGAGCAATGGCTCGTCGACCTCGACCGTGTCCCCCTCCTTCTTGAGCCAGCGGGTGACGGTCCCTTCGCTGACGGATTCACCGAGAGCCGGCATCTGTACGGAGAAGGCCATGGTGTCGTGACTCCTCGAGAGGTCTAGAAGCGCTGCTCCCCGGCGCGGTCAGCGCCCGCGGTGAGCGGCGTCGTGGGTGGGTCAACTGTCTGTTCGTCGATAGCGCCTCGGACGGACCCGCGGTGGCGACCCGGCCGGACGATCGCCGTCCATTGTGCCCTCTGCCACTGGATGGTGTCGTCGGACGCCCCGATCCGAGCCGAGCCGGACAACGAATTCCCCCGTGGGTGACGCGATCCGCGCTGCTCGCGGCAGATACGATCGATCCGGCGTGACCGGCCCCACCCCGGACGGGGGCCGGCGGGAGGAGGCCGACAGTGGGGATCCGCGACCTGTTCGGGCGTCGTCGGCGGGGGATCGCCGCCGACCCGGCCGACCTCGACCACCTCCGCCGGTGGTGCCGCACGCGGGTGGGCGTCGAGGCCTACCTCGAGCCCGAGACCCTCGTCTCCGTGCCGGGCCTGTGCCTCGTCGCGTTCGACGGTGAGTGGACCCGCCGCCCGGTCGGCGACGTCGCCACCGCCCGCAGGCTCGCCGCGCGGTTGAAGCTGCCGCTCTTCGACGCCTCGATCCAGGGCTACCCGCAACGCATGCGGGACTACGAACAGGTCCGCATCACCCGCGAGAAACGCGAACGCGCCCGCCGGCTGCGCGAACAGATGCGCGAGGCCGACGGGCGCTGACCGGATCCGGCGCACCGGGGCGGTCAGCCCGCCGCGGCGATGTCCTCGAGCACTGCGAGCATCGTGCGGACCGGGACGCCGGTGCCGCCCTTGGGCAGGTAACCCTCCGGACCGCCGTCGTTGTAGGCGGGGCCGGCGACGTCGATGTGCGCCCACTCCACGCCCTCGCCGACGAACTCGCGCAGGAACAGCCCGGCCGAGAGCATGCCGCCCCAGCGGTTGGGGGTGACGTTGGTCATGTCCGCCACCTCGGAGTCGAGTCCGTCGCGCAGCTCCTCCGGCAGCGGCATCGGCCAGCCGCCCTCGCCGACCGACCGGCTCAGCTCGGCGACCCGGTCACGGAACTCGTCGGTGCCCATGACGCCCGGGGTCTTCTTGCCCAGCGCCACCATCTGCGCTCCGGTCAGCGTGGCCGTGTCGATGAGGTACGAGGGGGAGTCCTCGCAGGCCCGGACGATCGCGTCGGCCAGGATGAGCCGGCCCTCGGCGTCGGTGTTCTGCACCTCGACGGTCGTGCCGCCGTACATGGTGAGTACGTCGCCCGGCCGGTAGGCCGTGGCCGACGGCATGTTCTCGGCCATCGGGACGGTCGCCACCACCGTCAGGTCCAGACCCAGGCGCGCGGCGAGGATGACGGTCGCGACCACCGCCGCCGCACCGCCCATGTCCATCGTCATCTGCTCCATGCCGGCGGCCGGCTTGATGGAGATGCCGCCGGTGTCGAAGGTGATGCCCTTGCCCACCAGGGCCACGGTGGGTCGACCCTCGGCGCCCCGGTGGGTGAGCCGCACCATGCGCGGGCCGCGGGAGGAGCCGCCGCCCACGGCGAGGATGCCGCCGTAGCCACCTTCGGTGAGCGCCTCCTCGTCCAGCACCTCGACCTCCAGACCGGCGTCGCGGGCCAGTTCTGCGGCCCGATCGGCGAACGATCCGGGGAACAGCAGGTTGGGCGGGGTGTTGACCAGATCGCGCGCCAGCCCGACACACTCGGCGACGGTGGCGGCGCGGGTCACGGCGTCGGCGCCGCCCTCGGCGACGAACACCTTCAGCGAATCGCTGTTCTCGTCGTCGTCGTCGTTTTTCGAGGTGACCTTGGCCGGGCGGAACGATCCGAGCCCCGCTCCCAGGGCCACCGGCTCCGCGCGCTCGGCGTCCAGCAACACCAGGGCGGACCCGAGTCCGCGGCAGGCCCGCGCGGCGGCGCCGGCCGCGCGGCGCAGGGACTCGTCGGACACCTCGTCGTCGGAGGACCCGAGCCCCACCAGCACCACGGACCCGGCCGACACACCGTCCGGCGCCGGGACACGGGTGGTGGAGGCGACCTTGGTGGACGCGCCCACCGACCGCGCGACCGCGGCGAGCGCCGCGGTGACCCCACCCTCCAGGCCGGGGGCGACGACAACGGGCGCCGCATCCTCTCCGGCCCCGGCATCGGCCGCGATACCGACCACCACGACGTCGGCGTCCACCGGCGTCGTGACCGCCTCGATCGGGGCGAGATCAGGGCTGTGGGTGAGGATCGACTGCGCGGTCGGCATGAAGCGCTCCTGGGGGTCGGCGGGACGTACGGGAAGGTGCGTGATGCCCGGACGACGCGGCGGGACCGCCACGGCGAGGGCACCATAGTCTATCGACTAACGTGGGCAGGCAGCCGGACCGTAGAGCGCGAGGAGTGGCCACATGACAGACACAGGGGACCTTCACGAGGGACCACTGCACTCCCGCCACGTGGAGGCCGGCGCGACCTTCGCCCCGTTCGGCGGCTGGTCGATGCCGGTGCAGTACGCCGGCACCGTCGCCGAACACACCGCCACCCGCACGGCCGTCGGGCTGTTTGACGTCAGCCACCTCGGCAAGGCGCTCGTGACCGGCCCGGGCGCCGCGGAGTTCGTCAACTCGTGCTTCACCAACGACCTCGACCGGATCGCCGCCGGCAGCGCCCAGTACACGCTGTGCTGCGACGAGTCCGGGGGAGTGGTGGACGACCTCATCGCCTACCGGGTCTCCGACTCCGAGATCTTCCTCATCCCCAACGCCGCCAACACCGCCGAGGTGGTCCGGCGGATGCAGGCCGCCGCCGCCGAGCGGGCGCCCGGGGTCACCGTCACCGACGAACACCGTTCCCGCGCCGTGATCGCGGTCCAGGGCCCGCTCGCCGGAGAGGTGCTCGAGGCGGTGGGGCTGCCGACCGACCTCGACTACATGGCGTACGTCGACGCCGGCTGGAACGGACACTCCGTGCGGGTCTGCCGTACCGGGTACACCGGCGAGTACGGATTCGAGGTGCTGCCCGCCTGGGACGAGGCCGGCCCGATCTGGGATGCGCTCGCCGAGCAGGTGCTGTCCCGTGAGGGCGCCCTGTGCGGTCTCGGTGCCCGCGATTCGCTGCGCACGGAGGCCGGCTACCCGCTGCACGGCAACGAACTGTCCGTGGACCTCAGCCCGCTCGAGGCACGCTGCGCCTGGGCCATCGGCTGGGACAAGCCCGCCTTCTGGGGGCGCGAGGAACTGCTGCGTCAGAAGGAGGCCGGCCCCGCCCGCCGGATGTACGCGCTCGAGGTCACCGGACGCGGGATCCCGCGCGCCGGACAGACCGTGCGCGCCGGTGGACGCGACGTGGGCGTCACCAGCTCCGGCACGTTCTCACCGACCCTCAAGACGGGGATCGCGCTCGCGTTCATCGAGCTGGACGCGGGTCTGAAGAAGGGCGACGAGGTCGTCGTCGACGTACGCGGACGAGAGGTACCGTGCCGCCTCGCGGTACCCCCGCTCATCGAGATCCGCACCCGCTGACCCGCCCCCTTCCTCCAGGAACGAGACCCGCCATGCCCGACACGACAGACTTCGACATCCGCCCGTCCGCCTCGCCCAGGACGGCCGACGAGCGCGCCGCCATCCTCGCCGACCCCGGCTTCGGCAAGCACTTCACCGACCACATGGTCACCATCCCGTACGCCGGGGGAGCCTGGGGGACGCCGGTCGTCGAGGCGTACGCGCCCCTCGCGATCGACCCGTCCGCCGTGGTCCTGCACTACGCCCAGACGATCTTCGAGGGCCTCAAGGCCTACCGTCAGGCCGACGACTCCATCGCCTCGTTCCGGCCCGAGCAGAACGCCGCCCGCTTCAACCGCTCCGCGCGGCGCCTGGCCATGCCGCAGCTGCCGGAGGAGCTGTTCATGGAGTCGCTGCGCCAGATCGTGGCGATCGACCGTGAGTGGGTGCCCGCCGCCGGCGGTGAGGAGGCGCTCTACCTGCGGCCGTTCATGATCGCCACCGAGACCGGGCTGGGCGTGCGGCCGGCCGACGAGTACCTCTACTCGGTCATCGCCTCCCCTGCCGGCGCGTACTTCTCCCGCGGTGTCGCCCCCGTGAGCGTCTGGCTGAGCACCGAGTACGTCCGCGCCAGCCCGGGCGGCACCGGCGCCGCCAAGTTCGGCGGCAACTATGCCGCCTCGCTGGCCGCTCAGGAGCAGGCCGCAGCCAAGGGCTGCGACCAGGTGGTGTGGCTGGACGCGATCGAGCGGAAGTACGTCGAGGAGATGGGCGGGATGAACCTGTTCTTCGTCCTGGGCTCCGGGGACTCCGCCGAGATCGTGACCCCCGAGCTGTCGGGCTCACTGCTGCCGGGCGTCACCCGGGACAGCCTGCTCACCCTTGCCCGTCATCTGGGTTACCGCGTCACCGAGCGCAAGGTCTCGGTGGAGGAGTGGGAGACCGGGGTCGCGTCCGGGGAGATCTCCGAGGTGTTCGCCTGTGGCACCGCCGCCGTGATCACCCCGGTCGGCTCCGTGCAGCACGCCGACGGCGGCTACACGGTGGGCGACGGGGGCCCCGGCACCATCACGGTTCGCCTACGCGAGACGCTCACCGGGATCCAGCGCGGATCCGTGGAGGACCCGTTCGGCTGGATGACGCGCCTGGCCTGAGCGCACCCGGCCGGCTCCGTCACGCGAGGAGCACCGCCGCGACGAGAGCCGCGGCGGTGCCGGCCTCGATGGCCGCGCCGAGGACGTCGCCGTTGACGCCACCGAACCGAAGGACGACGTGGCGGCCGAAACCCGCCGTGGCCGCGTAGGCGAGCAGGCCCGCCGCCGCGCCGACCACCGGCGCCCACCAGCGGTCGGCGGGCCACCCACCGTCGGCCGGCCCGGCTCCGGCCAGTCCCGCGCCGGCGACCGCGCACAGCACCGCGGTCATCGCCACGGCGACGCGCGACTGCGAGCCCGCCACCATCGCGCCGAAGCCCGTCGTCGAGGCCGCGGGAACCCCGCGGCGCAGCAGCACCACGGGCAGGCAGCGGGACAGGACGAACGCCGCGACGGGGGCCAGCCACGCTCCCGAGTCGACCAGCGCGCCGAGCGCGGCGACCTCCGCCAGTAGGACGAGGACCAGCACGGCGGCCCCCATCGGCCCCACCGAGCCGGAGCGCATGATCTCGAGCGCACGGTCCGGGCCGGCGTACGAACCCAGCCCGTCGGCGGTGTCGGCCAGGGCGTCGACGTGCATGCCGCGGGTGAGCGCCAGGACGGCCCCCACGCCGACGACCCCGGAGAGCATCGCGCCGGCCCCGAGGGCGTGAGCGCCGTGGGCGAGGGCGGTGGCCGTGGCGCCGCAGACCAGTCCCACGGCGGGGAGCGCCGTCATGGCGCGTCCGGCCGCGGTCGCGTCGGGGACGCCGCCGCGGTCGACGGGGAGGACCGTCATCCACGACAGCGAGAGGCGGACCGCGTCGATCACGAGCCGTCAGTCCCGGCCGCTGACCCCGGCGTCGGCGAAGGTCGCCATCTCCGTGAGGATCGCGACGGCGTTGTGAACGACCGGTAGGGCGGCGACGGCGCCGCTGCCCTCACCCAGTCGCATCGCGTGCTCGAGGATCGGGTCGAGTGACAGGTAGGTCAGCGCCGCCGAGTGGGCGGGTTCGGCACTGCGGTGCCCGGCCGCCCACCACTGACGGCACCCGGGAGCCAGCGCCTCGGCCATGAGGGCGGCCGAGGTGACCACCGAGCCGTCGAGCAGGCACGGCGTCCGGCGGATCGCCGCCTGGGCGAGGAACCCGGCCATCGCCGCGAGATCGGCACCGCCGACCTTCCGCAGCATCGCCACGGGGTCGCGGAGGTCGCCGGACGCACGGTACATGGCGTCGCGGATGGCGGCGGTCTTGCGCATCCATCCCTCGTCGTCGACCCCGGTGCCGCGCCCCACGAGCTCGACGGGCTCGTGGCCGGTGACCAGGCATGTGAGGACGGTCGCCGGGGTGGTGTTGCCGATGCCGAGGTCACCCGCGATGAGCAGGTCCGCCCCGGAGTCGACCTCCTCGTCGGCGATGCGGCGGCCGGCGGCGATCGCGGCCCGCACCTCCTCGGGGCTCAGCGCGTCCTCCCGGTCGATGGAACCGCTGGAGCGGCGGACCTTGTGGTCGTCGAGACCCCCGGGGCGCTCCGCGGACATCGCCATGTCGGCCACCCGGACCGTCGCGCCGGCGGTGCGGGCGAGGACGGACACGGCCGCGCCTCCGGCGACGATGTTGTCGGCCATCTGCAGGGTGACCTCCCGCGGGAACGCGGAGACCCCGTGCTCGGCGACACCGTGGTCACCGGCGAACACCACGACGCGAGCCCGCTCGAGCGGGCGCGGCGGGCACGTGCCCTGGCACGAGGCGATCCAGACGCCCAGCTCCTCGAGGCGTCCGAGGGACGCCGCGGGCTTGGTCAGCGTGAGGTGGCGACCGCGGGCCTCCTCGGCGACGGCGTGGGACGGCGGGTGGACCGGCGGGAAGACGACCGGGTCGTCGTAGTGCGCGACGTCGGAGAGTCCGGGGAAGTCGTGCGAGGCTCCGGTGTGCGCGTCGGTGGGCGCGCTGGCGGGATGCTCGGCCGGGGTGTCGGCGGGCGCGGTCGTCGCCGCGGCCGTAACGACGGGCGTGGTGGCGGCGGGGGTCGGGCGCGCGTCGTCGAGGGGCAGCGCACGCCCGGCGACGACGAGGACCGCCGAGTCGCACACCTGCGCTAGTCGCCGGTTGAGCGAGCCGATCACGTCGGCGAACACCCGGCCGGAGAGGGTGTCCGGGACCACGCCGAGGCCGACCTCGGGGGAGACCAACACGACCGGGCCGGGGTGCTCGGCGACCGCGGCGACGAGCGCGTCCGTCTCGTCGGCGACCGCTGACCCCCCGTCGGTCCACCCGAGAGTGGCGTCCATGCGTCGGGTGAGCCAGCCCCCGACGTCGTCGACGAGGACGGTCGAGTCCGGGTGCTCGGCGAGGACGCGGGTGACCTCGTCGGTCTCCTCGGTGACCCACTCGTCCGGCCTGCGGTCGCGGTGCGCGGCGATGCGGGCGGTCATCTCCGCGTCGTCGGGGTCGCGACGGGCGGTGGCGACGTACACGACGTCGGTACCGGTGGCGGCGGCCACGGACTCGGCGTGGGCGGATTTACCCGAGCGGGTGCCACCGAGGACGAGCAGGCGCATGGGTCAGACCCTTCCGGGGAGCATCGGGGCGGGATCAGATGGCGTCGCCCGGGCGGACCCGGGGACGCGGGGTGCGCAGCATCCGCGGCTGGGTCGCGCGCATGACCGCGTACCAGCCCATGCCGAAACCGGTGTCGTCGGTGTCGGGGAACCGCTCGCGGACCGCCTTGTTGACGGTGCGACCGAGGAGCACGCCGTCGATCACGACGACCGCGATGAGGACGAGGAACAGCGTCTGGCTGAACGCCAGGAGTTCCGGGTTGGGGATGAGCTGGAAGACGATGACGAACAGCGCGAGTGGCATGAACCAGTTGATGAGGCGGCGATGCGTGTCCACCCAGTCGCGGGCGAAGCGCCGGACCTCGCCGCGATCGCGGGACAGGACGTACCGGTCGTCGCCCTCCATCATGAGCTGGCGACGTTCCTCGCGGGCGGCGCGCTCCTCGGCCTTCGCGGCGCGGCGCTCCTCCTTGGTCATGGAGGCCTGCGCGGCCTTGCGACGCTCCTTCGCCTCCTTACGGGTGAGCGGAGCGGTGACCGGCCCCTGGCGCATCCCGCGGGCGCGCTCCTGGTCGCGGCGCCGGGGCGTGGGCTTGCCCTTGCCCGCGGGACGCCGCGGGTCGACGGCGGGCTCGGGCGTCGGCTCCGTCGCCGCCTCGGGGGCGGGGGAGTCCTTGCCGGTCTCGTCGTCTCTGGAGCCGAATGCGCGCAACTTCACGCACTCAAGGCTAGGCGATCCCCGGTTGTGCCGGACATTCACCCGTACGAGGTGGCAGGCGTATCGTGTGGAGGGGAACGGGAGCCGGGGAATAGAGGACTCCCCGGTGGACGTTGGAATCTGCATACGTCCCCGAAGCCCTCTCGGATCGCAAGGAGAACCGACATGACCACTGCGGAGAACACCGCCACCGGCGTACTGCTCACCGAGGCCGCCGCCGCCAAGGCCAAGGCCCTGCTCGATCAGGAGGGGCGCGACGACCTCTCCCTGCGCATCGCCGTCCAGCCCGGTGGCTGCGCGGGCCTGCGCTACCAGCTCTTCTTCGACGACCGTTCGCTCGACGGCGACGTGGTGGACGACTTCGGTGGCGTCAAACTCGCCGTCGACCGCATGAGCGTTCCGTACCTCATGGGTGCCTCGATCGACTTCGTCGACACCATCGAGAAGCAGGGCTTCACGATCGACAACCCCCAGGCCACCGGTTCGTGCGCCTGCGGCGACTCGTTCAACTGACCCCTCGGTCGCGCTGACCGCCTGACGACCCGGACCGATCACGCATCGGTCCGGGTCGTCTACTGTCTGGGGCATGCCCGTCGTCATCACAGGTTCCATCGCCACCGACCACCTCATGACCTTCTCGGGTCGCTTCTCCGAGCAGCTCCTGCCGGACCAGCTCGCGCATGTGTCGCTGAGCTTCCTGGTGGACTCGCTGCAGATCCGGCGCGGGGGCGTCGGTGGCAACATCGCCTTCGCGCTCGGCGTGCTCGGCCGTCGGCCCCATCTGGTGGGCGCTGCGGGTGCGGACTTCGCCGACTACCGCGACTGGCTCGAGCGGCACGGCGTCGACTGCTCGGCGGTCCACATCAGCTCCGCCCTGCACACCGCCCGGTTCGTGTGCACCACCGACTCGGAGATGGCGCAGCTCGCCTCCTTCTACCCCGGTGCGATGGGGGAGGCCGCCACGATCTCGCTGGCCCGCCTGGTCGAGCGGATCGGCCGGCCGGAGATCGTCCTCATCGGTGCCAACGATCCCACCGCCATGAACTCCCACACCGCGGAGTGCCGCGAGCTGGGCCTGGATTTCGCCGCCGATCCCTCCCAGCAGCTCGCCTTCCTCGACGGCGAGGCGGCCGCGGCCCTGGTGGACGGTGCGCGCTACCTGTTCACCAACGAGTACGAGTACGAGCTGCTGCTCAACAAGACCGGCTGGACGGCGGCCCAACTCGACGCCAAGGTCGGCACCCGCGTCACGACCCGCGGTGGCAAGGGAGTGGTGATCGTCGAGCAGGGCGCGGAGCCGATCGAGGTCGGGATCGTGCCGTCGGACAACCTCCTCGACCCGACGGGCGTGGGCGACGCGTTCCGCGCCGGCTTCCTCAGCGGTGTCCTCGACGGATTGTCGCTGGAGCGCTCGGCCCAGTTCGGTGCGCTCATCGCCACGCACGTCCTCGAGACCACCGGCACCCAGGAGTGGACCATCGACCCGGTGGCCGCGCGCCGCCGCCTCACCGACACCTACGGCGACGAGGCGGCCGAGGAGATCTCCTCGCTCCTTCCGGCCTGACCCGCCGCCCGGTCCGCCGTGCCCGTCCCCGGGCTCAGAGGCGGACCGGGTACTCGCGCCGCTCGATGTCGGGGGAGATGCGCCCCTCCACGAAGATGCCGTGCCAGATCATGAAGCACAGCATGGTCCAGATCCGACGGCTGTGGTCGGAGTCGCCGCGACGGTGTTCGTCGAGCATGCGCATCACAGCGTCCTTGTTCACGTACTCGTCCGTGCCGGACGCCGCCACGTGCTCGCGCGCCCAGTCGTGCAGTTCCGGCCCGGCCAGCCAGTGGCGTGTGGGCACGGGGAAGCCGAGCTTGCGGCGGTGCAGCACGTGCGCGGGCACGATCCGCTCGAGCGCCTTGCGCAGGGCGTACTTGGTGGTGCCGTGGGCGATCTTCTCGGTGTACGGCAGCCGCGAGGCGACCTCGTAGACCTCGCGGTCGAGGAACGGCACGCGCAATTCGAGCGAGTTGGCCATGGTGACCTTGTCCGCCTTGACGAGGATGTCGCCGCGCAGCCACGTGAACAGGTCGAGGTGCTGCATGCGCGCGACGGGGTCCCAGCCGCGGGAGCGCTCGTAGATCGGCGCGGTGACGTCCTGGTGGCTCCACTCCGGGCGGTGGTCGCGCAGGACGGAGCGGACCTGCTCCTCGGAGAACGAGCGGGCGTTGCCGTAGTAGCGGTCCTCCAGGGTCATCGACCCGCGGTGCAGGAGGCTCTTGCCCCGGGTGCCCTCGGGGATCAGTTCGCTGGCCCTGCCGAGCGCGCGACGTAGCGCGCCGGGGACCTTCTCGAACGGCGCGAGCGACAGCGGCTCCTTGTAGATGGTGTAGCCGCCGAACAGTTCGTCGGCGCCCTCGCCGGACAGCACGACCTTGACGTGCTTTCGGGCCTCACGGGCGACGAAGTACAGGGGTACCAGGGCGGGGTCAGCGACCGGCTCGTCGAGGTACCAGATGATCTCGGGGATCGCGGCGGCGAACTCCTCGGGAGAGACGACCTTGACGATGTGCTCGACCCCGATCGCGGCCGCGGACTCGGCAGCGACGTCGATCTCGGAATACCCCTCGCGTTCGAATCCGGTGGTGAAGGTGAGGAGGTTCTCGTTGTGGCGTCGGGCCAGCGCGGCGATGGCGGTGGAGTCGATGCCGCCGGACAGGAACGAGCCCACGGTCACGTCGGCGCGCATGTGCTTCGCGACGGAGTCCTCCAGAGCGGCGGCGATCTCGTCGTAGCGCCGCTCGGCGTCGCCATCGGCGACGGGGGCGACGGGGAAGGTGGGTTCGAAGTACCGCTCGATCACCGGCTCACCGCCGGGGGTGAGGGTGGCGTGGCACCCGGACTCGAGTCGCCGGACGCCTCGGGTGAGGGTCTCGTCCTCAGGGACGTACTGGAGGGTGACGTAGTGCTGGAGGGCGCGGGTGTCGAGGGAGGTGTCGACGACGACGAGGTCGATCAGTTCGGTGATGGACTTCTTCTCGCTCGCGAACACGGTTCCCCCAGGCCCGGTCGCCATATACAGGGGCTTGATGCCGAAGGGGTCGCGGGCGACGAAGAGCGACCGCTCGACGGTGTCCCAGATGGCGAAGGCGAACATGCCGCGGAGCCGACGGACCGCGGCGGGGCCCCAGTGGTGGAAGGCGACGATGATCGGTTCGCCGTCGCCCTCGGTCTCGAAGGTGGCTCCGTACTCGCGGCACAGCTCGTCCCGGAGCTCGAGGTAGTTGTAGATCTCGCCGTTGAACACGAGCGCGTAGCGGTCGGGCTGCTCCGGCGGGCCCCAGCGGAGCGGCTGGTGTGAGTGCGAGATGTCGATGATCGACAGGCGGTTGAACCCGAAGGCCATGTCGCCGTCGACCCAGGTGCCGACCTCGTCGGGCCCGCGGTGGCGCTGGCACCCCATGGCGCCGAGCACGCGGGCCTCGTGGGTACGGGCGGAGCCGTCAGGGGTGATCAGACCTAGTAGGCCACACATTCGTCGGGTACCTCGTCCATCGTCGTCGTAGCGTCAGCGGTGACCCGCCTGGGCGGGTCTGGACGCGTTCGAATACTACTGGTCTGTGGGTTCCCACCCGCTCCGGCGCGGGGCGTGGGGGCCTCACGGGTGAATTGCCGGACCCGCGGCTTTCATTCTGAGAGCCGTGGTCTACTCTTCTAAGGTGTCCCGGCCACGTGGCCGGTGCCGCTGATCAGGAAGGCGTGATGGTGGAACAGCGTGACGGGCGTCGTCGGACGCGCAGGGCGACACTCGCGGTGGCTCTCGGTTCATTGGGCTTGCTGTTGTCCGGTTGTAGCCTCCACACCGACAACAAGTGGTGGAACCAGACGATCAACTTCGGATTTCCGACCGGTGTCACCCCCGAGGGCGTCGCGATCCGCGAGTTCTGGACGGGCACCGTCATCACGTCGCTGATCGTCGGGTTCTTCGTGTGGGGCCTGATCTTCTGGTCGATGGCCGCCTACCGCAAGCGGAAGAACGACAACGGCGAGTTCCCGCGGCAGACGGCGTACAACGTGCCGCTTGAGCTGATCTACACGGCCGTGCCGTTCGTGATCATCTCAGTTCTCTTCTACTTCACCGTGGTCACACAGAACAAGGTTCTCGACCTCCGTCCGGAGGAGGAGGTCGGCGTCAAGGTCGACGTCACCGCGTACCAGTGGAACTGGAAGTTCGGTTACAACAAGGTCGACGTGGCCGGCGCGAGCATCGAGGACGGCACCAACGTCGAGGCGCAGCGTGCGGCCGAGGAGGCCGGTGTGCTCTCCGACGAGGCGCGTGAGGCGCTCGGTCATCACGGCGAGCCCGCCGCCGGGGGCCCGATCCACGGCCGTCTCGCCGAGGACAAGTCGTACCTGTACTTCAACAACATCGAGACCGTGGGCACTTCCGACGAGGTCCCGGTCCTGGTCCTGCCGACCGACACGCGTATCGAGTTCCGGCTCGCGTCGGCGGACGTCATCCACTCGTTCTGGATTCCCGAGTTCATCTACAAGCTCGACGTGATGCCGCACCCCGGCAAGAATCAGCAGTTGAGCATGTTCCAGATCGAGGAGATCGAGCGCGAGGGCGCCTTCGTCGGCCGCTGTGCCGAGATGTGCGGCATCTACCACGCGATGATGAACTTCGAGCTGCGCGCGGTCTCCCCGGAGGCGTTCGCCGACTACATCGAGTTCCGCCAGGCCAATCCGACCGCGACCAACGCGGAGGCGCTGGAGTCCATCGGGGAGGAGCCGTACTCGATCTCCACTGCACCGTTCAAGACCGGCCGCAGCGATACCCGCGACCAGAACAACACCATCGAGACCGCGTCAGCTAACTGACGGTTCTCCCGGTATCACGCGAAGGATTTCTGAACGATGAGCGCAACAGTACGAATCTTCGACGCACTGTTTATCTTCCTGGCCTTCCTGGCCATCGCGTACGGGTACCTCACCGGTACGTCGCGGACGGGCGTCGAGTGGGTCGGAACCACGGCCCTCGTGCTCTCGGCCGGCCTGAGCCTGCTGATCGGGGGTTACCTCCGCTTCGTGGCGCGGCGTATCAGCACGCTGCCCGAGGACTACGAGGAGGCTGAGGTCTCCGACGGTGCCGGTGAGCTGGGCTTCTTCAGCCCGCACAGCTTCTGGCCGTTCCTGCTGGCCTTCTCGGTTTTCGTGGTCGGCTACGGGGCGGCGTTCTGGAACTGGTGGGTGCTCATCGGCGGCGCCGTCGCGCTGGTGATCACCGCCTGCGGCCTGGTCTTCGAGTACCACTGGGGTCGCGAGAAGCACTGACCCACTGATCGCCTTCCGCCGGGGCCCGGCGTCGCTGTCCGCGACGTCGGGCCCCGGCGCTTTTCGTCGCGCGCTGACGGCCGGCGCCGTCTAGAAGGGCGGTGGGTCGGTGTCGGTGGTGGGGTGGCCGGTTGTGGGTGGGGGTGTGGTGGTGTTGGCGGCGCGTTCGGCGGCCAGGCGTCGGGCGCGTCGGAGCCAGTGGGTGGCTTGTGGTCGGGGGTCGAGCCAGGGCCGGCGGGGTGGGGCGTCGTCCGTGGGGTTTGGGTCCGGGTCGAGGTCGCGTTGGCGCCAGCGGGCCAGGGGGCCTGTGGGGTGGGTGGTCAGGGTGTGGCCGGTGTCGGTGGTCACGGTCAGGGTGCCGTCGGGGGCGAGGTGGTAGTGCCAGCCGTGGAAGGTTTTGAACCGGTGGTGTTGGCGGCACATGCTGGCGAGGTTGGCTTCGATGGTCAGGCCGCCGCTGTCGGGGTCGGTGTGGTTGAAGGGGCGGATGTGATCGATGTCGCAGTCCTGGGCGGGGACGGAGCAGCCGGGGTGGCGGCAGGTGCCGTCGCGTAGGCGGATGCGGTGGGCCAGTCGGTCGCTGATGCGGTAGCGGTGGGCGTGGTGGGGGTTGTCTGTGGCGCCGGGCGCGGTGTCGGGCACGGTGATGGTCGCGCCGGTGCTGCGGGTGAGTAGTTCGATGAGGGCGTCGATGGTGGCCGGGCCGCCTCGGGGGAGGTAGACCTCGGGTTCGCCGTCGGGGCCGGGGGGTGCGAGCACGGTGATGGTGGGGCGGATCTGGGTGGCCGGCGGGCGGTGACCGGCGCCCGCGGCAGTGCCTGCGCCCGCGCTCGTACCCGCGCCCCTGCGTGCGTCTATGTCGGTGTCGGTGTCGGGGTGGCCGAGGAGGGCGGCGACGAGGGCGTCGGCGCGTAGTTCGTCCATGCTGCGGATGGTGTCGGTGTCGAGGGTGTGGGCGCCGTGGCGGCGGGTGGTCTCGACGCGGGTGCGGGTGTCGCGGTGGCGTTGGTCGGTGGCCCTGGTCTGCAGCAGGGTGTGGATGGCGAAGGCTTCGGTGGCGGTGAGGTGGGCGGTGAGGTCGGCCATGCCGTCTGGGCCGCGGCGCAGGGTGACGCGGCGTTCGCGGACCGCGGCGGTGCGGCGCAGGCGTACGCCGTGGGGGTCGTGGGCGCCGATGATGCGGTCGGTGCGGGACAGGATCGCGTCGCGTCCGGGGCGCCTGCCGGCGGCGAGGGCGGCCAGGAGCCAGTCGATGACCTCGCGGTGAACGGCGTCGCGGTGCAGTGAGTCCACGGTGCGCATGTGGCGTGCGAGCAGGGTGGCGGTGGCTTCGTCGAGGTGGCCGGTGTCCATGGCCTCGACGAGACCGGGGAACTTGGTGACCAGGGTGATGGCCAGGGTGAGCAGGCTGCGGGCGCGGTTGTGGTGCACGCCGTAGGCGGCGACGATCTCACTTGTGGCGATGGTCAGCGGGTCGATGACGGCGTGTTCGGGGCGTTGGTCCAGGCCGGGGCCGTAGCCGGCGGCGATGTCGCGCAGTTCCTGTTCCTCGCGGCAGGTGGCCCACAGGTCGTGGCAGGCGCGCAGTCGGGCAGCGGCCGCGCGATTCTCGGCGTGCAGTGCCGCCAGGGCTGCGGAGCTGGCGGCGGTGACGGCGGGACTGCCGGCCACCGCTCCGGCATCATCCCCGGTAGTCGTCTCCCGCATGTGCACCCCCTCGGGCGGGCGAGTGCCGCACCCCGTATCGCTCGTGTGTTCGATTGAGGGAACACTAGCAAGGGGGTCCGACATGAGGCTCTCAACTGGGAAGACCGGCGACCGGCGCTGGTCGGTGGGAGGGTGAGACCGTGTTGGACACGGGTGCCGTCGTCTCGGTGAGTTGGTGGGCGATCATCCCGCTCATCGTCGTCGGCTCGGTGCTCCACTTCGTCTACGACTGGAGCGGGCACAACCGGGTCGTGGCCGTGTTCGCCGCGGTCAACGAGAGTTACTGGGAGCACATCAAGATCGCCGCCTGGCCGACCATGGTGTTGTACGCGGCCCTCTTCGTGCTCGGCGGCGCCTCGCAGCCGTCTTTCGTGCCCGCGGCCACTGTCGCCCTCTATTCGATCCCGGTGACGATGATCGGGGTGGTCTTCGTCTACAAGGCCGTCGCAGGTCGCAATGTGCTGTGGGTGGACATCGCCGTGTTCGGCCTGTGCATTGCGCTCGCCCAGGTGATCTTCGTGTGCCTGCTCAGCGGACTGGAGGCGGACGTCCTCGTCGTCGTCCTCTCGGTTTTCTACCTGGTGGGCATCGTCGCCGCCTACGTGGTGTTCACCCTGAGGCCCCCCGCCGAACCCGACGTCTTTATCGATCCCATCACATACAGATACGGGGTCGAGGGGTACGCCGACTACGAGGCCGCACCCGGGGACTGACGGGCAGAGGGAGTCCGTCGGACGACTCGGGCCCCGTCCGCGGGGGGCGGACGGGGCCCGACGGAGCCAGGGGGGTCGTGGGACCTACAGGCCCATGTCCTTGGCGATGATGGACTTCATGACCTCGTTGGTGCCACCGTAGATGCGGTTGACGCGGTTGTCCGAGTACAGGCGGGCGATCGGATACTCGTTCATGAAGCCGTAGCCGCCGTGCAGCTGGAGGCAACGGTCGATGACCTCGGCGGCGACCTCGGTGCAGAACAGCTTGGCCGAGGCCGCCTCGGCGGCGGTGAGCTCGCCCTCGTCCAGCGCCTCGAGGGCGCGGTCCGCGACGGCCTGCGCGGCGTCGACCTTGGCCTGGCACGCGGCCAGCTCGAACTTGGTGTTCTGGAACGAGGCCACCTCCTTGCCGAAGACCGTGCGCTGCTGCGTGTACTCCTTGGCGAACCGCACGGCGGCCGCGGCCTGGGCGTACGCACCGTAGGCGATGCCCCAGCGCTCGGACGGCAGGTTCTGCCCGAGGTAGTAGAAGCCGCGGTTCTCTTCGCCGAGCAGGTCCTCGACCGGGACCTTGACGTCGGTGAAGGACAGCTCGGCTGTGTCGGAGGTCTTGAGTCCGACCTTGTCGAGCTTGCGGCCCACCGCGTAGCCCTCGAGCTTGGTGTCGACGGCGAGCAGCGAGATGCCGAAGCGGCGGTCGTCCTCACGCGGGGGAGCGGTACGGCAGGCCACGATCACGCGGTCGGCGTGGACGCCGCCGGTGATGAACGTCTTGGCACCGTTGAGAACGTAGTGGGTGCCGTCCTCCGAGAGCTTGGCGGTGCTCTTCATGCCGGCCAGGTCCGACCCGGTGCCGGGCTCGGTCATGGCCAGCGCCCACATCTCCTCGCCCGAGACGAACTTGGGCAGGTAGCGCTGCTTCTGCTCCTCGGTCGCCAGGGCCTTGATGTAGGGGAGCCCGAGCAGTACGTGGACACCCGAGCCGCCGAAGTCCACGCCGGCGCGGGCGGTCTCCTCGGACTGGATGGCCTCGAACTTGTGGGAATTGATCCCCGCGCCGCCGTACTCCTCGTCGACGTTGATGCCGAACAGGCCGAGGTCGGCGAGCTTGTAGTAGAACTCACGCGGGACGATGCCGGCCTCGAACCACTCCTGGAAGTGGGGGGTCACCTCGGACTCGATGAAGTCACGGAGGGTCTGGCGGAAGGCCTCGTGGTCTTCGTTGAACACAGTGCGGCGCAAGGGCGTGCCTTTCCGTTGGACGTTCTGCTCCGGTGGCAGGCCACCGTGGAGGGGAGCGGAGCGTCGGGTTGGTGTACTCCTACTGGTGAGTAGCCTACAAGAATTCGAACTCTCTGACCCGTCCGCCGGCCCATCCGACGCCGCGACGTCACCCCGTCGGCGGAGTGAATTCCAGGCCGTCGTCGGCGATCAGCCTGATCGGCCCGGTCACCTCACGTCCGGTGACCCGCTCGCCACGCTGGGTCACCGCCACCACGCCCTCCTCGCGGAGGTCGAACGCGACCTCCCGGGCGACGGGCATGAGGTCGCGCCAATGATCCCCACCCGCCACCCGGGCCGCATCCGACGGGCAGATCGACCCCTGGCCGCGCGAGCGCAGGAGCGTCCTGATCGTCGCGGCCAGTCGATCGCGTGTCCCCTCCCGGGTGGGTGCCCACCACGGGTCGCCGCGCTCACCGAGCGCGACCTTGGCGTCGTGCACCATCACCCGGGCGGCATCGCCTTCGGTCTTGACCAGCCGGCGACCGGTCATCAGTGCCCGGACGAGCTCCGAGCGGAGCTTATCGGGGATGGACGGATCCGTCGCGCGCCACCGCCGGCCCCCGACCACGATGTGTCGACCGTCCTCGGTGTGCTCCACGCCGGCGCCGGTGCTGTCGTCTCGATCGGTCACACCCAGATCCTGCACCGCCTCCCCCTCCTTCCCCACCGATCGGCGATCGAGGGTGTCGCACACCGCGCCGGTGTTAGGGTCACGGCAGGAACTGGAACGTGTTCCACCAGAGCTGGATGATGATGAGGGGCTGCCGTGACGGCGCAGGACAACACATTCGACGCGGAATTCGACGTGGTGGTCGTGGGGTCGGGGGTGGCAGCCCTCTTCGGTGCCGCGACCGCCGCCGCCCGGGGTCTGTCGACCTGCCTGATCGAGAAGACCGACCGCTTCGGGGGGACCTCCGCGTACTCCGGCGGCGCCGTGTGGCTCCCTGGAAACTCCGTCCTCGCCCGGGACGGGGTCGAGGACTCCGTCGAGCGGGGGCGCACCTACTTCCGCGCCGTGGTGGGGGACCGCACCGCCGCCGACGTCCAGGACGCGTTCCTCAACACCGGGCCGCAGGTCGTCGAGTTCCTGCAGGACGAGCTGGGCATCCCGACCCGCTTCCAGGCCTTCCCCGACTACTTCGACGCCCCGGGGCGCCAGGAACTCGGCCGGAGCATCTACCCCAAGCCCATCAAGGGCGAGGAGGTCGGCGACCGGGCGACCGACATCCGTCCGCCGGTTCCGGCTGACCAGTTCGGCGCGGACGAGGACACCACGAAGCTCGAGGGCGGCAGGGCCTGGGTGGCGCGACTCGTACTCGCACTCGACGCGATGGGCACCGCGGAGACCCGACTGAACACCGCCGCCGAGGAACTGGTCCGTGACGACGACGGACGTGTCGTCGGGGTGGTCGTGAACGGTGCCTCCGGCCGGCAGGTGCTGGGCGCACGCCGTGGGGTACTGGTCGCCGCCGGCGGTTTCGAACGGTCGGCGGACCTCCGCCGCCGCTGGCAGGACATGCCCACCGCCGACTGGTCCTCGTCGCACCCCGCCACGGGCTCGGGAGACGCCGTCCGCATGTTCGAGCAGGTCGGCGCGGAGCTGGACCTGCTCGACCAGTCCTGGTGGTGCCCCGCCACGCTGTTCCCCAACGGGCACGCCGCTTTCACCCTGGGCTTCCGCTCCGGGATCATCGTCGACGGCACCGGCCGGCGATTCGCCAACGAACTGCTGCCGTACGACCAGATGGGGCGCAAGATGCACGCCCGCATGGCCGACGGGGCCGGTGACGACTTCTGGCTGGTGTTCGACGACGCCGAGGCCGGCGGCTACCCGGCCATCTGTATCCCCGCACCCGAGCCCGACGCGTTGCGCGGTGCCGGCCTGTGGCACACCGCGGGATCCGTCGAGGAACTGGCCGAGGCCACCGGACTCGATCCCGCCGCGTTGCGCGAGAGCGTGGACCGGTTCAACGGCTTCGCCGAGCGGGGCCGCGACGCCGACTTCGCCCGCGGGGAGGACCCGTACGGTCGCTTTTTCCTGGGTGCCTCCACGGCCGAGCAGTGCCTGCGTCCCGTGGGCGGGGACCGACTCCACGCCGTCCGCCTGGTCCTCGGTGACCTCGGCACCAAGGGCGGTGCGGTGATCGACGCGAACGGCGCCGCGCTCGACGCGGACGGACGTCCCATCCCGGGTCTCTACGCCGCCGGCAACTCGTCCGCGTCGGTGTCCGGGGAGGCCTACCCCGGGCCGGGCGTCCCGCTCGGCTCCGGGATGACGATGGCGTTCCGCGCCGTGGCCGACATGGCCGGGGAGCCGCTGCAGATCGCGCCCTGAATCGGGACGCGGGGGCGAGTCGCGCGGGCGGGCCGCGGGGGCCGGCCGGCCCCCGCGGGGCTGCTCTCCGCGGCCGCCGAGCCGGGTCCGGCCAGCGTCAGCGGCCGGCCCAGCGGAGGAAGTCAGCGACCGGGATGACCGGCGTACCCCACCGCTGGGCGGCCCGTGACTTGGTCGACTGGCTGCCCGGTTCGGCGATCACCAGCGCGTCGCAGCGGGACTTGGTCACCGCGGACACCAGTTCGAGGCCGCGTCGGCGAGCCATGCCCTCCATCTCGTTCCGAGCCACCACCGTACCGTCCCGGTCGAGGGCACTGCCGCTGAAGCACACGCGCGCCCCGGGGCGCAGCACCTCGGCCACGTCGACCGCCGGCGCGGCCTCCAGCCCGCGCGTGAGATCCGAGCCCACCACCTCGGAGGCCAGCCGAAGCCTGTCGAGCAGTGCAGCGGTCATCGGCACCCGCTGCGCGGCGCGACGGATCTGGTCGGCCACGAGCCCGCGCGCCCCGACCACGAGGTCGCGGTCGCCGGTGTTGACCACCTCGTCGTCGTCGCCAGCACCCGGGTGGCCACCGCGGTGCGGTGGGTCGAGTAGTGCCGCCGACACCTCCGCGCTGATGCGCAGCATCGCCGACAACTGGGGGAGTGACGCCGGGGAAGGTGGGTGGACGTCGCCGTCGCGGGTGAGAAGGTACCCGCCCCGCGCCGGCTCCGCCGGACCCACCGCGCCCGGGCCGGCCTCGTCGCCGTGCGGGTCGACCCGCTGCGACCCGGCGCCGACCACATCGAACACCCCGGCGCCGGCCTCGTCGAGCCACAGCCGGTCCCGGACTTCGAGAGCGACCCGCGCACGGCGGATCGCCGAGCCGGCCCGATGACGCGCACGCTCGCCGGGGATGAGCGCGCCGGAGGGGATATCCACCCCGAGCGGCATCGCCACCGGGCTGCCCAGACGCTCGAGCTCCGAGTCGAGACACTCCAACGTGGCGTCCAGGTTCACGCCTATCGGCGTGTAGCCGTCCACGAGCGGTGCGATCAACGCCCACGCCTCGGGCAAGGTCGGCGCGAGCAGCACGTCGGAGGCGGAGATCCCGTAGTCCGCCCGCGCCTGGCCCAGATCGCGCTGCGGATTGACCAGCGTGGTCACCGCGCTACCGTCCGGGAACACCACCGCGAGCTCCACCGGCCGCGGACGGGAACGGGCGCTGTCGCCCCCGACGGTGAGCGCCGCGACAGCACAATAGCGGTGGCCGTGGACATCTCCCTCGGGGTCGCGGAGGAACCGGAGGATCCGGCGGTCGGTTCTGAGGTCCCCCGGCCTGACCGGCCGGGTGAGGACGAGACCGTCCAGGGACCGCGACCGGCTCAACGCGACGTACAACTGGCCGGGCGCGAAGGTGCCGCCGCCGAGATCCACGATGAGCCTGTCCAGCGTCTGACCCTGGCTCTTGTGGATGGTGATGGCCCAGGCGAGGGTGAACGGCAGCTGCCTGAAGGAGCCGATGACCTCGTGGCGGACCGCGCCGTTGGAGCCGTCGGGTCGGGTGACGTCCCAGGTGTGTGGGACGACCTCGGCCACCTCCCCATCGGAGAATCCGACGACGACGACGGGTCCGTCCTCGCCCCGCCCCTCCCGTCTCCCCGGCGACGCGTCGAGCACACTTCCGATAGAGCCGTTGACCCAGCGGTCCGCCGGGTCGTTGGTGAGCATCATGACCTGGGCACCGACCTTGTACACGAGCTTCGCCTCGTTCGGGGGCTCGAACCCGGTGAGGTCGCCGGTGACGGCCGCCTCCGTCGTCAGCTCCGCCCCGAGAAGACGGTCGAGACGTCGGCGATTGTGGGCGGCGGCCATCCGGTTGGTGGTCGTCAGTGTCAGCCACGGCGCGTCGTCCGGAGGCGTGAAGGCCGGGTCGGTCCGTGAGTTGAGCCGCTCCAGCGCGGTGCCGACGAGCGTGCCCTCGCGGATCGAGTTGAGGATGGCGGTCAGTTCCGGGTCGCCGGACTGTCGGAAGACGCGGGTGAGATCGACGGTGGGGAAGCGGCCGCGGTCGAAGCGCTCGGCGGAGAAGAAGTAGGGGGTCGTGTACGCCGCGTCGAAGTCGGGTCGCTCGGCGTCGGTGACGACCGGTGGGAGTTGGAAGAGATCGCCCACCAGGACGAGCTGGACGCCGCCGAACGGCCTCGTGGGGTCCGGACCGAATCGCTCGAGGGCGATCGCCATCATGTCGAACAGGTCGGCGCGGATCATCGACGCCTCGTCCACGATCAGTGTGCGGACGCCGGCGAGGGCCCCGGCGAAGCGCCCCGGGCGGTACGAGGAACCGCGGACGTGGTCGACGGTGGACCCGGGGTGGAAGCCGAACAGTCGGTGGATCGTGTAGCCGCCCACGTTGAGTGCGGCGATGCCGGTCGGGGCGGCGACCAGGGTGGGGCGGCGCGTCTCCGACAGGAAGCGACGGATGAGGGTCGACTTACCGGTGCCCGCCTTGCCCGTGAGGAAGAGGTCGTGCCCCCCGTGGAGGAGTTCGAGGGCGTGGTCGAACTCATCGGTGAGCACGATCGCACCGTCCGCTCCGGACGAGTGTGACTGCTCGATCATTCCTGTCCCGCGGGTCGAGGGTGTGGTGGACGACGACCGCGGGCCGGACCTCCTCGGAGAAGGAGATCCGGCCCGCGGTCGGGTGCAGTCGGGGATCAGTGCTCGTCGTCGCGACGAGTACGGTTCTCCTCCTGCAGCGTCGTGAGCATCGAGTGCTCACGGTGGTGCTTGTCGTGCTCGGCCTCGTCGAGCAGACGCGCCTCCTCGACGGGGTCGGGGGTGAGCGCACCGCGCGGGGGCCGACCCGCGACGCCGAGCTGGTTCATCTTGGTGGGCACCTTGGCGCCGGCGTACTCGAGCGGGACGGCGTGGCCGTGCTCGTCGATCTCGCCGAGGGGCTGGTGGACCTCGATGAACTCGCCCTGCGGCATCCGCATGATGATGCCGGTCTCGATGCCGTGTTCCAGCACCTCGCGGTCCGAGCGCTGGAGGCCCAGGCACAGACGGTAGGTGAAGAAGTACACCAGCGGCGGGAGCAGGATGAGCCCGATACGTCCGGCCCACGTCGTCGCGTTGAGCGAGATGGCGAAGTGGTACGCGATGAGGTCATTGGAACCCATCAGGACCAGGATCACGTAGAAGGTGATCGCCATCATGCCGGAGGCGGTACGAACCGGCACGTCACGCGGGCGCTGGAGCAGGTTGTGGTGCGCCTTGTCGCCCGTGATCTTGGCCTCGATCTGCGGGTACAGGAACATCAGCACGACCATGGCGCCGAGCATGACGGCCACCCACGTGGTCGCCGGGATCGTGTACGGGCCGAGGTAGAGCTCCCAGGCCGGCATCACACGGGCGCCGCCCTCGGTCCACAGCATGTACCAGTCGGGTTGCGAACCGGCGGAGATGTGCGACGGGTTGTATGGCCCGAGATTCCATATCGCGTTGATCGTGAACAAGCCCGAGAAGAGCATGAGCATGCCGACGGTGATGGCACCGAACGCGATCGACTTGACGGCGAAGACCGGGAGGATCCGGACGCCGACGACGTTCTTCTCCGTGCGGCCGGGCCCGGGGAACTGCGTGTGCTTCTGGTACCACACCAGCGCGAGGTGAGCGGCGATCAGCGCGAGGATGATGGCCGGGATGATCAGCACGTGCAGGACGTAGAAGCGGGGGATCATGATCTCGCCGGGGAAGTCCCCGCCGAAGATCATCCAGTGCATCCAGGTTCCGATCACGGGCAGACCCACGATGATCGCGGAGGTGATGCGGAGGCCGGTGCCCGAGAGCACGTCGTCCGGCAGACCGTAGCCGAGGAAGCCCTCGACGATGCCCAGGAGCAGCAGCACGCAACCGATGGTCCAGTTGGCCTCACGCGGGCGGCGGAACGCGCCGGTGAAGAAGATGCGGATCATGTGGACGACCATCGAGGCCACGAACAGCAGGGCCGCCCAGTGGTGGATCTGTCGCACGAAGAGTCCGCCACGGACCTCGAACGAGATGTCCAGCGCGGTCTCGTAGGCACGAGACATCTCGATGCCGTTGAGCGGAGCGTACGCACCCTGGTAGATCACCTTCGACATGGAGGGGTCGAAGAACAGGGTGAGGTAGACACCCGAGATCAGCAGGATGATGAAGCTGTACAGGGCGATCTCGCCCAGCAGGAAGGACCAGTGGGTCGGGAAGACCTTGTTGATCTGCCGGCGCAGACCCTTGGCCATGGTGTACCGCGCGTCGAGGCCGTCGCCCAGGGACGCGAGTCTTGTGTTAGTGCTCATGAACGACGCTCCCAGAAGGCGGGTCCGACCGGCTCGACGAAGTCACCGTTGGCGACGAGGTAACCCTCGCTGTCCACGGCGATGGGCAGCTGCGGAAGCGCGCGGGCGGCGGGGCCGAAGACCGGCTTCGCGTACTCGAGCGCGTCGAACTGCGACTGATGGCACGGGCAGAGGAATCGATGGGTCTGCTGCTCGTACAGCGAGGTGGGGCAGCCGAGGTGGGTGCAGATCTTCGAGTAGGCGTACAGGTCGCCGTAGTTGAAGTTCTCCTGGCCCTTGCGCTTGACGACGCGGGCCGCGTCCTCGGGGCGGAAACGGATCAGCATGACCGAGTTACGCGAACCGTGGATCGAGTGCATGTGCTCCTCGAAGTTGCCCAGGGCGCTCGCGGGCAGCGGGAAGACGGACTCGAGGCCACCGGCGGCGAGGTCGTCGACGCGGATGCGCTCGAGGCGGCCCTCACCGGCGGGGGGATGCCCGTCGGGGTAGACCTTGCCGGTGTCGCGGCCGAGGTACACCTTCTCCGGCGGCAGGCCGTCGGGGCGGTTCTCGGAGGCGAGGGTCCAGCCGGTGGTGTGGAGGGTGCCGTCACCGGAGAGGGTCATCTCTCCGCGCTTCCACGGGTTCTTGATCATGCCGCCGAGGGGCAGGATCGCGGACAGGCCGATGAGACCGACGCTCGCGCCGAGGAAGCCGCCCATGACCTTGCGGCGGCCGAGGGTGGAGGTCTTCCACGAGTCGTTGAGCTCGGCGACGATCGTGCGGCGGTCGACCTCGTCGGACGGGCCGTCGTGGCGCGTCTGGACCGAGATCTCCTCGGGGACGAACTTCTTGGTGAACTGCACGGCGCCGAAGCCCAGGAACAGGATCGACAGGCCGATCGTGCCGCCGAGCAGCGGCGTGTACGCCATGTACAGCCAGTAGCCGTCCTCACCCTCACCGCGGTACTCCCACGGCCAGAAGATGTAGACGACGGCGAAGGCGAGGGCGAACAGTGCCGACAGCGCGAACCAGGTGGTGACGGTGCGCGCGGCGCGCTTCTCGGCGCGGGTGGTCACGCCCTCGGGCCAGCGGCTCTCGCGGTGCCGGATCTCGACTCCGTCGAGCCGGGTGCCCAGCTCGACGAGCTCGGCCTCGCTCATGCGGTCCAGGTCCGCCGGTGACGGGTTCTTCGGGGTCTCACTCATGAACGGGATCCGATCCACAGGGTCGCACCGATGAGGGCGACGATGCCGACAAGCCAGATAGCCACGCCCTCGGTCACCGGGCCGAGACCGCCGAGGCCGTAGCCACCGGGCGAGACCTTGTTATCCGTGGCCTTGATGTAGGCGATGATGTCCTTCTTCTCGTCAGGCGTGAGCTGCCGGTCCGAGAACTTGGGCATGTTCTGCGGGCCGGTGAGCATGGCCTGGTAGATCTCCTGCTCGTTGGCAGGGTCCAGAACCGGCGCGTACTTACCGCCGGAGAGTGCTCCGCCGCGGCCGGTGAAGTTGTGACAGGACGCGCAGTTGAGCCGGAACAGCTCGGAACCGCGGGCGATCTCCTCGGCGGTGCTCTGCCCGGAAGCGCCCCGCAGCGACTCCTGCGCGATCGTGCCGTCGGGATCGGTGACGATCTCGGGACCGCCGCCGAAGAGGTGGACGTACGCCGCGAGAGCCATGATCTGCTGCTCGCTGTAGCGGGGCTTCTTCCGCTCGGCCTGCGCCTCGTTGTCCGCGGCCGGCATGCGACCGGAGTGCACCTGGAAGTAGACCGAACCCGCGCCGACGCCTACGAGCGAGGGGCCGCGGTCCTCGACACCCTGCAGATTCTGCCCGTGGCAGGTGATGCAGGCGACGTCGTAGATCGACTTGCCCTCGGCGATGAGTGCGGCCTGGTCCTGCTGGGCCGTCGCCACCTGCGGCTCCGGGACGACGGCGGTGGCGATGGCTCCCGCTCCGAGGAGGCCGGCAGCGATGACGAGCGCGCCGGTCGCCTTACGGCGCCGCTTGGTGGAGACCGACCGCGTCGGGGTCGTCGCCGGGTCCGGCGACGGCGTATCCGCAGCGGCTGGGTGAGGTGAGTTCATTGTGAGTTCCCTTTGGTGTTGGGACCTGCTGGACACAGCGTCCTGCGGCCAGCTGACTACTGAATGAAGTAGATGGTGACGAAGAGGCCGATCCAGACCACGTCGACGAAGTGCCAGTAGTAGGACACCACGATGGCGGCGGTGGCCTGCGCCGGGGTGAACCGCGACATCGTCGTACGCATCACGAGAACGACGAAGGCGATGACGCCCGCGGCGACGTGGAGCCCGTGGAAGCCGGTGGTGATGAAGAAGACGGACCCGTAGACGCTGGAGGAGATGGTGGTCCCCTCGAGGTACAGCATCACGTACTCGTACGCCTGGCCGATGAGGAAGACGGTGCCCATGACTGCGGAGATGACGTACCACCGCCGCAGTCCGAAGACATCGCCCTGCTCCGCGGCGAACACGCCCAGCTGGCAGGTGAACGACGATGCCACGAGGATCACCGTGATCGTCAGGGCGAACGGCACGTTCAGATGCGTCGGGTAGGAGGGCCAGTCACCTCCCGAGTTCGCCTTGGAGACGAAGTACATCGCGAACAGGCCCGCGAAGAACATCAGCTCCTGGGACAGCCAGATGATGGTGCCCACACTGACCATGTTCGGCCGATTCAGCGAATGAACACGCTGGGCCATGGCCGATCCTGAGTTATCTACTGCGCTCGTCACGTGGCCAAGTATGACCCCTGAGGTGGGGCGAGTCTGCATGGACCCCCGAAATCGGCGTGTCCGCTCAGCGTTTCCGCAGGTCGCCTCAGATACGTCACGGTCAGGGGTCGGAAATCGCCCCCCTTGCAGGGGCTATCAGGGGGCTCTCAGGCTGGTCTCCCCGGGCGGTCGCGGCCGCCGTGGCAGGGGACGGCGCGGGCGGCGACGCTACCGGGGTGGCACGATTGATCCCGTGTGGCCGGCCCCTTCGAGTGCCGGTTCCTTTCTATGAGACCAGAGGAGGTCGGGACACGTGGGCAGTTCGGCGGCGATCGACGGGGGCCGGTCCTGGCCCGGAGTACTCGGCACCCTCACGGCGGAGGTGGACCTCGATCCGGCGGACGCGCGGTGGGCGATGTCGCGGATCATGGAGGGCGTCGCGACCGATGCGCAGATCGCCGCGTTCGGAGTGGCCCTGAAGATGAAGGGTGTCACCGGACCCGAGCTCGAGGCGCTCGCCTCGACGATGCTCGACTACTCCCGCCGCGTGCCCACGGACCGCGCCTGCGTGGACATCGTCGGCACCGGCGGCGACCGGCAGGGCACCGTGAACATCTCGACGATGTCGTCATTGGTGGTCAGCGCGTGCGGTGTGCCCGTCGTCAAGCACGGCAACCGGGCGGCGTCCTCCAAGAGCGGAGGGGCGGACGTCCTCGAGGCGCTCGGCGTGGCGATCGATCTGGGGCCCGAGGACGTGGGGCGTTGTCTCGACGAGGTGGGGGTGGCCTTCTGCTTTGCCCCCGTGTTCCACCCCGCTCTGCGCTTCGCCGCGACGCCGCGGCGGGAGATCGGCATCCCGACCGTCTTCAACATCCTGGGGCCGTTGACGAACCCGGCCGCTCCGACGGCGAACCTCATCGGCTGCGCCTTCGAGAATCTCCTCTCGGTGATGGCGGAGGTGTTCGCGCTGCGCGGCCGATCGGCTCTGGTCGTCCGCGGTACGGACGGGCTGGACGAGATCACGATGACGGGTCCGACCCGGGTCCTGCGGGTGTCCGACGGTCAGGTCGACGAGGACCGGATCGAGCCCGCCGACTTCGGGATGAGCACGTGCTCGATCGAGGATCTCCGTGGCGGCGACGGGGTGCACAACGCCGGGGTCGCCCGGGATCTCCTGGCGGGGAAGACCGGGCCGGTGCGTGACGCGGTCCTGCTCAACTCCGCGGCGGCCCTGGTGGCGTTCGACGGGCTCGACAGAGATGCGGACCTGGTGACCGCGATGCGTGCGGCCGTGGACCGGGCGGCGACGGCGATCGACGACGGCGAGGCGGCGCGTCTGCTCGAGAAGTGGGTCGGTTTCAGCGCGAACCGGTGAGTCAGGCGTGGCGGTGATCGGCGGCCGCGCGTTCGGCCCGGTCAGCCCAGTCCGTCAGGGTGTGCGCACCCTGGACGGGGAGCGTCCAGCAGCCGTCGACCGAGACGATGCGGGTCTGCGTGGAGTCGATCCACCGGTGGACGTTCCGGATCTGAGCCTGGGTCGCCCCGGCGAACGGCCCGGGCGCGGGCCGCACGGTGGTCGCGGCGGCCCGTAGGCCGTCGATGACCGGCATCGGCGCGGCTCCGGGTGGGACCGTGCCGGATCCGGCGAGCCGGCCGTGGCGGACGATCGCCACCGCCCAGGCCCGTCGGGGCGCCGGTTGGACGAGCACGATCTCCGCGAGCGCGGCGGTGGCGGCCAGCTCCTGCCGGCGGGCGAGTACCCGGATGAGGGCGGCGGTCCTGTCACGCAGTCTCGCCCCGCGCTCGAAGGCGCCGTCGGCGGCGAGTCGGTCGATCTGCTCGACGAGCGCGTGCAGCGGGGCCTGGTCCCGCCCGTCGGCGAGCGCCGCCCAGCGCTCGGGCGTGGGCCGACCGCCGAACGCCTCGAGGAGGTCCTCCCACGCGGCGCGTGCGTCCTCGGTGCGACGGAACGGCCCGATCGCCGTGGGGTCGTCCGGGATCCGGACGATCGTCGGACGGCTGGCGCGGCCGGTGGGAGGGGAGAGCCACCAGCCTCGGCGAGGGCTGCGGGACCGTCTGTTGAACGGGGGCTGCAGTGAGTCGATGAGTTGTTCCTCGACGGTCCACGCCTCGAGGAGGTGGGCGCACGGCACCGACTCCACCGAGGCGGCCAGGCCGACCATGGTGCGCATCCGCCCGCGGGTGTCCCCGCCGGAGTAATAGGAGCGCGCGCGACGACGCACCGAGCCGGATGACCCGACGTACAGCGGCCCGCCGGCCTCGTCGCGGAAGACGTAGACCCCGGGGCCGTCGGTGAGCGCCTCGGTGAGGGTCGCGCGACGTCGGATCTCGGGAGCCAGGCGGCCGTCGTACGCCAGCAGTTCGGAGAGGGTGGACACCCCGCAGTCACCCACCCGCGAGATGAGGGCGTGCAGCACGTCCACCGTGGCGCGCGCGTCCTGTAGGGCGCGGTGATTGGGCTCGACCGTGGCGCCCAGGTGTGCGGCCAGGACCCCGAGCCGGTGGCCACGCGTCTCGCCGCGGTGCAGCACCCGCCGGGCGAGTGCGAGGGTGCACACGGACGGGGGATCCGGCCACCGGTGGCCCGTCGCGGCTGCGGCGGCGCGGAGGAAGCCGAGGTCGAATCTGGCGTTGTGTGCCACCAGGACAGCGCCGCGCGAGAACTCGAGGAACGTCGCCATCACCTCGCCGAGGGACGGTGCGCCGACGAGGTCCTCCGGGGCGATCCCCGTCAGCCTGCTGATGTGCCCCGGCAGTACGCCGTCGATCGAGACGAAGGTGGACAGCTCCGCCTGCACCTCGCCTCCCCGGATCCGGACGGCGCCGATCTCGGTGATCTCGTCGCCGCCCGGCTTGGTGCCGGTGGTCTCGAGGTCGACGACGACGAAGGTCACCTCGGACAGCAGCGGCTCGAGCTCGTCGAACGCGCCCTGCGCGCCGACGGGTGCCGGTGAGGTGGAGGGGGGCATGGCGGAGACGGTAGCGGCGGGGTCGGACATCGCCGTCCGGGGGCGGCGTCCGGGTCACGGTCCGGGGGAGTGTGTCGTACCCGGTTCCTAGGGTGCCTCCCGGGCCGACCGCCGCGGCCGGATCGCGGCGCGATAACGAACGGGCAACACGCCCAGGACGGAATGTGAGGTAGATCATGGTGTCAATGGATTGCGCTCGCTGCCCGGCGGTGGCGGGCGACTGTGAAGGCTGCATCGTCTCCCTGCTGCTCGGCGAGAAGGACCAGGTAGACGAGCTTTCTCCGGAGTCCTGCGGGTACGTGCTGGACCCGGAGGTGCGGACGGCGATCGACGTCCTCCGAGCCGCGGGCATGGTGACGTCCATCGACATCCTGGCCGCGGAAACCGCCGCGTGAGCGGGGAACTGGACTTCGGCGAGATGGTTTCGTAACCTTTTCGAGACCTCGGAAGTCATTCCCCGCCCGCCGGTGGGGAGCCGGGGTCACGCCTAAGCGCCCGAGGGCGCGCCGGGGAACCACGTTCCACTGGGGTGAATCGCTCGACGACCGGGAGGTCGGCGAGCGTAGGACAGACTTCCGTGTCCGAACCCGTCAGCTAACCCGGTCGGTGTCGCAGGAAGAAAGAGGTAAAGTCTCTCGTGGGAGCCCACAGCATCAAGACCAGCTCGACCGGCCGCCGCGTGGCCGCCGCCGGACTGCTCGCCGCCGGAGCCGCTGTCGCGGGCTCCGGGACCGCGTCCGCCGCGCCCGTGACCGTCGACGTCCCCGTCGAGCTGCGGCTGCCGGGTGTTCCGGCCCAGGTCACCATCGACGTCCCGGAGGGCATCGCCCTTCCGGCCGGCCTCCAGCAGGCCGCCCAGGCGGCCCCGGCCGCTCCGGTCGAGTTCGCCACCCCGGCGCCCGAGGTCTCCACCGGCCAGCGCATTCTGGACGCGGCCACCACTCGTGTCGGCTCGCCTTACGCCTGGGGAGCGACCGGCCCCAGCTCGTTCGACTGCTCCGGCCTGACCTCGTGGGCCTACAAGGAGGCGGGGATCTCGATCCCGCGCACGAGCCAGGCCCAGATCGGCGGCGGCACGCAGGTGGCCAAGTCCGACCTGCAGCCCGGTGACATCGTCGCCTTCTACAGCGGCGCGTCCCACGTCGGCATCTACGCCGGCAACGGTCAGGTCGTCCACGCCCCGTACTCCGGTACCTCCGTGAGCTACGCGCCGGTCGACTCGATGCCGTTCTACGGCGCCACCCGCTACTACTGAGCGGGTCGGGTCTCCGACTTCTACGCACCCCGCCTGTGACCGGTCGTGTACCGGACCCGGGCGGGGTGTGTCGTATGTAACATCCCCTCTCGGGTGCCGGATGCCTTCGCAGGTGTCCGGATCGGCCCCGCCCAGGCGAACCCCGGATCCGAGAGACCGACGAGAGCAGATGAAGCCCCGTGCCCGCGCGAACAGGCTCGCCGCCGCCGCGGCGGTCGTGGTGCTGCTGGCCGTCGCCGGTGTCACCGCTCAACCCACCGCCACTGCTCAGCCCACCGTTCCCGTCGCCGCCTCCACGACGACCGCGGCCCCCGCGGCTGACGCTCCCCCCACTCTGAGCGAGAGCGCGGTCCATGCGCCGGCCTCCGCCTCGCGCGGTGCTCCGGAGGGCTCCGTGTCCGCGGCGGGCGAGGACCTGGCCGAGTTGGCGCGGCTGTCCGAGGAGGCGGGGGCTCTCGGCGAGGAACTCCACCTGGCCCGCGCGGAACTCGACCGCGCCGAGCGGGAGCGCGATCGCCTCGAGCTGGCCGCCGGGGCAGCCGCCGGCCGAGCCGCGGTGGCCGACGGTGCGGCCGTGAGGGATCAGTCCCTCGTCGACCACCTCGCCGCCATGAGGTACCGAGGTGGCGACCCGGGCGCGACCCGGGCCGCGATGCTGGCCGAGAGCCCACGGGACCTCGTGCACAGATTGGACGCGCTACGCCGGCTGTCCGGCGCGACCACGAGCGCACTGGACGCCTCGCGGGCGGCTTCCGAGACGGCCGCACGCCTCCGGGATGACGCCACCAGGGCCGCGGATACGGCGCGGGCCTCCGCTCGCGCGGCGCGAGAGCACGCCGATCACCTCGACCGGCGCATGGCCGAGATGCGCGAACTCATGGACGAGGTACGTCGCCGCGTGGACTCCCTGTCGGACGGGCAGCGGGCCCTGTGGGTCGGCGGGCCGGTGATGCCCGCCGGTTACGTCGCCCCGCCCGTGGACGACACCAACTCGGCCGCGCTCCGCGTGGCACTGACCCGGCTCGGCGCTCCGTACTCGTGGGGCGCCACCGGTCCCGACGAGTTCGACTGCTCCGGGCTCATGGTGTGGTCGTACGCCCGGGAGGGCAAGACCCTGCCACGATCGAGCCAGGCGCAGGCGGTCTCCGGGGCGCCCGTGGCGATGCGGGACGCCCGTCCCGGCGATCTCGTCATCTACTACCCGGAGGCAACCCACGTGGGGATGTACGCCGGCGACGGCCTGGTGCTGCACGCCCCGACCTACGGCGTCCCCGTCAGACTGGAGAGGGTCGACGCTATGCCGATCCACTCGATCCGGCGGTACTGACCGCGCGCCAACGGCCCCGTGACGTTTCCGGGGCGCACGGGTCGTGCCGGGTCGCGCGGGGCCGGTGTAGGTGCTGTGGCAGGCTCGGAGTCGATGACCAAGACCCTGCTGATCACCAACGACTACCCGCCGCGCCCCGGCGGGATCCAGTCCTATCTCGAGACGTACCTGAGCCACCTCGACCCCGCCGAGGTCGCGGTCCTCGCGTCGACGTTCCGCGGTGCCGAGTCCGCCGAGTACGACGCGTCGAAGCCCTATCTCGTGGAGCGCGTGCCCACCGAGATGTTGCTGCCGACGCCGGACCTGGCGGCCCGGGCGCGCCGCCTCGCCTCGGATTTCGGGGCGACGACGATCTGGTTCGGGGCGGCCGCCCCGCTCGCGGCCATGGCCCCGGTCCTGCGTGAGGGTCCCGTGGAGCGGATCGTGGCGAGTACCCACGGGCACGAGGTGGGATGGTCGATGCTCCCCGGGTCGCGTCAGGTCCTGCGCGTGATCGGGGAGTCGACCGACGCGATCACCTACGTCAGTGACTACACGCGAAGGCGCGTCTCCGCGGCCTTCGGCCCCCGGGCACGGCTGGTGCGTCAACCGGGCGGTGTCGACACGGAACGGTTCCGCCCGGACCCGGTCAGGCGCCGGGCGATCCGGGACCGCTACGGGGTCGCGGACCGCGACGTGATCGTGTGCTTGTCCCGTCTCGTGCCGCGGAAAGGTCAGGATGCGCTCATCCGCGCGATGCCGGAGATCGCCCGCCGGGTGCCCGGGGCCGTCCTCGTCGTCGTCGGCGGGGGGCCGTACAGACGGACGCTCGAGGGGCTCGCACGCCGGTACGGCGTGGCGGACCGGGTCATCTTCTCCGGCCGGATCCCCGCGGACGAGATCGTCGACCACCACCGCATGGCCGACGTCTTCGCGATGCCGTGCCGCACGCGCGGCGGCGGGCTGGACGTGGAGGGACTGGGGATCGTCTACCTCGAGGCCTCGGCGTGTGGCGTACCGGTGGTGGCGGGGCGTAGCGGGGGAGCACCGGAGACGGTCCGGGATGGGCGGACCGGACTCGTGGTGGACGGGACCTCGCGGCGCGAGATCGTCGACGCGGTGGCCGGGCTGCTCGAGGACCGTCCGCGGGCGTCCTCGATGGGGCTCAGTGGCCGCCGTTGGGTCCTCGAGAACTGGCGGTGGGAGGACCTGGCGCGGGACATGCAACGCGTGCTCTCGGGGGAGTGACCCGCGAGAGCACGCGTCCGGGCCGTCGTGCCGTCCGGCTCGGCCCGACCGTCAGGCCGCGCCGTCAGGCGTAGAGGGCCTCGATCTGCTCGGCGTACTTCTGGTGCACCACGTTGCGCTTGACCTTGAGAGACGCGGTGAGCTCGCCGGTCTCCTCGGTGAACTGGTCCGGCAGGACGTGGTACTTCTTGATCGACTCCGAGTGCGACACGCTGCGGTTCGCCCGCGCCAACGCCTGATCGAGGTGCTCGATCATGTCGGCGTCCTTGAGCAGCTCGTACAGTGACCCCGACTTGTCGTGGTGGGACTTCCAGCGCTCCAGGGCCTCCGGATCGAGGGTCAGCAGGACGGAGACGAACGGCTTGCCGTCGCCCACACAGACCGCCTCCGCGACCAGGGGATCGGCGCGCAGGGCGTCCTCCAGCTGGTTGGGAGCCACGTTCTTGCCGCCGGCCGTGACGATGATCTCCTTCTTGCGGCCGGTGATCGACAGGTAGCCGTCCTCGTCCAGCGAGCCGAGGTCGCCGGTCCGGAACCAGCCGTCCGTGAAGGACTCGGCGGTCGCCTTCTCGTTCTGCCAGTAGCCGGAGGCCACCACGGGGCCGCTCACCTCGACCTCGCCGTCCTGGGCGATACGGACGGCGCACCCGGGCAGCGGCTGGCCGACGCTGCCGATGCGCATGTGGCCCGGGGTGTTCACCGTGATCGCGGCGCACGTCTCCGTCAGGCCGTAACCCTCGAAGATGTTGACCCCGATGCCGTCGAAGAAGTGGGTCAGCCGGTCACCGAGGGCCGCGCCACCGGAGATGGCGACCTCACAGCGTCCACCGAGGGCGTTGACGAGCTTGGCGTACACGAGCTTCGAGAAGAGGGCGTGGCGCAGCCGGAGGAGCGGACCCACGCGGCCGTCGCCCCGGTTGGCCTTGGAGTACGCCACGGCGGTGTCGGCCGCCTTGTCGAACATCCACGCCTTGACCGTGCCGCCGTCCTGGGCGGTCGCCCGGGCCTTGTTGAAGACCTTCTGGAAGACGCGGGGGACCGCCAGGATGTAGTGCGGCTTCATCTCGCCGAAGGTGTCGACGAGGTTGGTGAGGTCGGAGGAGTGCGCGATCGTCACACCGGCGTGGAAGCCGGCATAGGTGATCGCGCGGGCCAGCACGTGCGCCAACGGGAGGAACATCACCGACGTCGCGTCGATGCGCAGGATCTGGCTGAAGGGCGTCTCGAGCACGGCGAGCGTCTCGGACATGAAGTTGTGGTGGCTGAGCATGACGCCCTTGGGGCGCCCCGTCGTGCCGGAGGTGTAGATGAGTGTCGCGGGCGAGTCGGCCCGCACCGTGGCTCGGCGCTCGTCCAGGACGGAGGCGTCGACCGAGGCGCCCTGGGCGGTGAGAGTCTCCAGAACCGGTTCGGCGCCGTCGATCACGAGGACGTCGGAGACCTCGAGCCCCTCGATGCCCTCGCGGGCCGTCGCCGCGTGGGTGTCGTTCTCGACGATGATCAGCTTCGCGCCGGAGTCCTCCATGATCCACCGGATCTGGTCAGCGCTCGAGCTGTCGTACACCGGCACCGTGACCGCCCCGACCGCCCAGATGGCGAAGTCGATCAGGTTCCACTCGTAGCGCGTGGCGCTGAGCAGGGCGACCCTGTCGCCCGCCTGGACGCCCAGGGCCACGAGGCCGCGGGCGACCGTGCGGACCTCCTCGGCGAACTCACGGTTGGTGACGTCCGTCCACCGCCCGCCGACGGGCTTGAGGAACGCCACGTTCTCCGGAGTCTGTTCCGCTCGGTCGTAGGCCGACTGAACGCAGGACCAGTCGTCGGGGACGGTGAAGGTGGCGGGTGCCGCGACGTATTCGCGCAAAGGGTCCTCCCGGTGGTGACGTTCGTCGTATGTCGGTGACCACACACTATCGCCGCCCCGGCACGGCGACCACGGCGACCGGCACCCTCAGGACTCGGCGTGGGCGCATCCCGGGTCGGGATGTGTGAAGCTGGAGGGCATGAGCGAGCACGACGGCGCCCCCGAGGTCTGGCCGACCAGAGACTCCACCGTGGTCGACGCGTCGGTGGCGGACGTCATGGCGGTCATCGCCGACTTCGCGGCCTATCCGGAGTGGTCCGCGTCGATCGACGCCGCCGAGGTGCTGTCGACGGGCGCGGACGGCCGCCCGGACAGAGTGCGGTTCCAGCTGCGAGCGGGCGCGATCGTCGACGAGTACGTGCTCGTGTACTCCTGGTCGGCGGATCACCGCTCGGTGGAGTGGCGCCTCGAGAGCTCGACGCTGCAGCGGGACCAGCGCGGGTCGTATCGTCTGGAACCCGTGGAAGCCGGCACCCGGGTGGACTACGAACTGGAGATCGAACTGACGGTGCCGGTGATCGGCAGTCTGCGCAGCCGTGCCCAGCGACGCATCCTGGGCGACGCGCTCAGTGAGCTCAAACGACGGGCCGAGTCCCGGTGAACCACACCCGTGTGGTCGTCGTCCTCGGCGGCGACCCGGCCGAACGCGCCGGCGTCACCGGCGGGCTACTCGCGGAGTCCGGGCGGACCGCCCTGGTCCTGACCGGGCACCCTGATGCCGTCGACCCCCGTCTCGACACCTCCGACGAGGGCCCGGTCGAGGTCCGCGCCGACGACCCGACCGCGAGGCTGGAGGCGTACCGATCCGGTGCCGCCGACCCGGATGACGACGTCCTGGCCGCCCTCTCGGCAGGCGGCGACACACCGCTGGCAGCCGTGCTCGGATGGGAGTACGCGCGCCGCGCGGCGGCGTCCGGTTACTGGGACGTCGTCGTGGTCGAACTCGACGGGGACCTGGCCGCCGTCCGCCGCATCGCCGCGGCCGGGGAACTGGCCGCCTTCGTCGAGTCGCAGTGGCCGGCGAACGTGCGCTTCGCGTCCATGGCCGCCGGCGCCCGTGCGGACGCCCGTGTCCGGGAGGCGCACCGGCTCGCGCTGCTCGCCGGTGACGTGGCCGGTTTCCTCTCGGGCCCGCTCGAGGTGATCGTCGTCGGCCGCGCACCGGAGCGGACGGCCGCGATGGCGGCGCTCGCGCGCGGCGCCGTCCGGCCCGAGGTGGCGCCTGACGGCGACGGGGGATACCGCGTCGAATACCCCGTCCCGACCGCGCCCTCCACGCCGGCGTCCGTCGAGGGCGACCGGCTCCGCCTCGAACACGACGGTTTCCGCGCCGTTCTCGGCCTGCCGCCGCTGCTGACCCGCTGCGTCCTCGTCGACTCGACCTTCGACGCCGGCGCCGGGCGGGTCCGGCTACGCTTTCTCCCGGACCCCGATCTGTGGCCGCAGAACCTCGTGCCGACCGGTTCCGCCGACACGGCCGGGTAGTATCCGCATTCGTCGATTGGCACCACGAGAGGACCGGGGACCGCGTTGCTGTACTACCTGTTCAAGTGCGTGCTCATCGGCCCGTTCCTCCGGGTGACGAGTCGGCGGGTCGTGACGGGACGCGAGCACTTCCCGGCCCGGGGGGCCGCTCTCCTCGTCGGCAACCACCAGTCGGTCGCGGACTGGCTGTTCACCCCGCTGCTCCTGCCGCGCCGGGTGACGTTCCTGGCCAAGAGTGACTACTTCACGGGAACCGGCATCCGCGGGATGCTCAGCCGGTGGTTCTTCGCCGGCTCCGGGCAGTACCCGATCGACCGCACCAACGCCGACGCCGCACAGGCGGCGCTGGACGCCGGTCTCGAAGTCCTGTCGTCCGGGCAGATCCTGTGCATCTATCCCGAGGGCACCCGTTCCCCGGACGGACGGCTCTACCGGGGCAAGACCGGGCCGGCCCGGCTGGCGCTGCGCGCGGGCGTGCCGATCATCCCCGTCGGGGTCTCCGGCACCGGCGAGTACGTCCGCAAGGCGACCAGGTTCCGCTTCTTCCCGCGCACCGAGGTCCGCGTTATGCTCGGCGAGCCGCTCGACCTCTCGCCGTGGGCCGGCCGTGAAGGCGACCGGGCGGCCGAGCGCGAGGTCACCGACGAGCTCATGCGTCGCATCCAGGCACTCACCGGCCAGGAGTACGTCCACGACATCTACGGCGCGGACATGAAGAAGCGCTACCAGGCGGTCCGCGAGTCAGGGCACAACCTGCTCGACCAGCCCGTCGACGGACAGCGCTGACGAGGTGCGGTACTTCTACGACTGCGAGTTCATCGAGGACGGCACGACCATCGACCTGGTGTCGGTGGGGGTCGTCGCCGAGGACGGTCGCGAGTTCTACGCGGTGTCCACCGAGTTCGACTCGTCGACGGCCGGCCCGTGGGTCCGCCGCAACGTCCTGCCCAAACTCCCCAACCCGTCGTCCGCGGCGTGGATGTCGAGGGCCCGGATCCGCGACGAGCTGTACGACTTCGTCACGGCCCGGCCCACCGGCCCGGTCGAGATGTGGGCGTGGATCGGCGCCTATGACCACGTCGCGGTGTGCCAGCTGTGGGGCGACATGACGAAGCTCCCGGCGGCGATGCCCAAGTTCACCCGCGACGTCCGCCAACTGTGGGAGCTCGCCGGCCGGCCGGAGCTGCCGGCGCACCCCGGGGGCGCACACGACGCACTCGGTGACGCCCGCCATGTGGCGATGCGGTTCCGGGCCATCGCCGAGCAGGCGCCCCACCTGGGTCTCTGAGGCCTCGCCCGCGCGCGGTGGCGTATCGTCGCCGGGGTGAGCAACTGGACAGTCGACGTCGACATCGCGCAACTCCCCGACCTGCCGCCGCTCTCCGCGGACCTCAACAGGCAGTTGGCCGATGCGCTCTCCCGGCCGGCGCTGCAGCAGCCGTCGTGGGACCCGCAGCACGCCGCCGCCATGCGCAAGGTCCTCGAGAGCGTCCCGCCGATCTGCGTGGCCTCCGAGGTCGAGCACCTCTCGGACCGCCTGGCGGACGTGGCCCACGGTCGGGCGTTCCTGCTGCAGGGCGGTGACTGCGCGGAGACGTTCGAGGCCAACACCGAGCCCCATATCAAGGGCGTGATCCGCACGCTCCTGCAGATGTCGGTCGTGCTGACCTACGGCGCCTCGATGCCCGTGGTCAAGGTCGGTCGCATCGCCGGCCAGTACGCCAAGCCCCGCTCCGCCGACCGCGACGGCACCGGACTGCTGTCCTACCGGGGGGACATGGTCAACAGCATCGAGGCGGACGAGTCCGCCCGCGAGCACGACCCGTCCCGCCTGGTCCGCGCCTACGCCAACGCGGCCGCGGCGATGAACCTCGTCCGCTCCCTGACGGCGTCGGGCACCGCCGACCTGCACCGCGTGCACGAGTGGAACATGGAGTTCGTAGCCGGCTCGCCGGCCGGTGCCCGCTACGAGGCCCTGGCCGCGGAGGTCGACCGGGGCCTGCGCTTCATGGACGCGTGCGGCGTCTCCGACGCGAACCTGCGGTCCGCCGACATCTTCTCCTCCCACGAGGCCCTGGTCCTGGACTACGAGCGGGCGATGCTGCGCCTGGCCGACGACGGGACGGGACTCACCGGTGACGCCGAGCCGGGCCTGTACGACCTGTCGGCCCACTTCCTGTGGATCGGGGAGCGCACCCGCGGCATCGACGACGCGCACGTGGCGTTCGCCTCGCTCATCCAGAACCCCATCGGACTGAAGATCGGTCCCACCACGACGCCCGAGCTGGCGGTCGAGTACGTGAAGAAGCTCGACCCGGACAACCGGCCGGGCCGCCTCACCCTGGTCTCCCGCATGGGCAACGACAAGGTCCGGGAGGCGCTCCCGCCGATCGTCCGTGCGGTGGAGGCCACCGGGCACAAGGTCATCTGGCAGTGCGACCCGATGCACGGCAACACCCACTCCACGTCGAACGGGTACAAGACCCGCCATTTCGACCGGATCATCGACGAGGTCCAGGGCTTCTTCGAGGTGCACCACGCGCTCGGGTCGCATCCCGGCGGGATCCACATCGAGTTGACCGGCGAGGACGTCACGGAGTGCCTCGGCGGCGCCCAGGACATCTCCGACCTGGATCTGGCGGGCCGGTACGAGACGGCCTGCGACCCGCGGCTCAACACCCAGCAGTCGCTCGAGCTGGCCTACCTGGTCGCGGAGATGCTGCGCCACTGACGCGTCGGGCCCGGCCGCCGGCGCGACGCGTCAGCCCAGGGCGTCGATCTCGACCTCGCTGCCCCGGGCCACCACCCGGCCGGGCAGCGGGGTCTGGCCGTAGACGATGCCGCTCGACGTCCCCGCGTCGATGGTGGCGCGCAGTCCGGCCTCCTGCAGTCGCTGGCGGGCGTCGGACGCGCGTGAGCCAAGCACGACCGGGACGGTCACCGCGTCCGACGGCACGATCCGCAGCACGGCGCCCGACGGGTCGAGGCGGGTCCCGGCGGGCGGCTCGGTACGGACCACCCGACCGTCGGCGACCTGACGATCGGTGACGGGCGACTCGAGGACGACCGTGAACCCGGCCTTCTCGAGCACGTCGGTCGCCTCGTCGACGGGCACGTCCCTGATGTCGGGCACGGTCAGTGCGTTGGAGACCAGCAGGACGACCCCGTCGCCGCGGGACACGTCGGTCCCGGCGTCCGGGTCGGTGCCCACGGCCAGGCCACCGTCCACCTCGTCGTCGTACACCCTCCTGACCTCCGACACGGCGAGGCCCGCGCCCTCGAGGGCGGCGCGCGCCTGGTCCTCGGCCAGGCCCACCACCTCCGGCACGGCCACCGGCGCCGGCCCGGAGCTGGTGATCATGGCCACGCGCGTGCCCACGTCGACGGTCGTGCCCGCGCCGGGCTGCAACGACACCACCTGGCCGACGGGCACCGAGTCGGAGTACTCGGAGCCGCCGCGGACCGGCTCCAGCGAGTTCTCCCGGAGGGCGGCCGAGACGGCGTCGACGGTCCGGTTCGCACCCACCTCGGGCACCACCGGGCGCCCCACCGACACCAACACGGCCACGGTGTCCCCGCGGGGCACCTTCTCACCCGCCGCGGGGTCGGTACCCACCAGGCCGGACGGGGGGACGTCGTTGCTGAAGGCGTCGCGCGTCGCGGCCGCGAGCCCCACGGCGTTGACCGCGTCGGTGGCCTGGCCCACCGACATCCCCTGGACGGAGGGCACCTCCACGAACCGCCCCGAGCCGAGCCACCACCCGGCCACGGCCAGTCCGATCGCGGCGGCGAGCACCACGATGAGCCATAACATGCCGCGCTGTCGGCGCGGCCGGATGATGTCGCGGTCGGGCGCGGCCTCCACCTCGGCGCGCGGTGCGCGGGCGGGCTCGGCGGGGCCGGCGTGCGTGCCGGGGCCGCCGGCCGGGGGCGCCGGGGCGAGGTCGGCACGCGTCTGGACCCGGGTGGGCGTCGGACCGTCGCCGCGGCGCAGGGCCTCGCCGCTCTCGCGGTCGGCGGCGTCGAACTCGGATTCCCCGCCCGGGGTGGCGCGCGCGGCGTTCGCCCGGGCCCGCGTCCACGAGGACTGCCTCGGCGCCGGGACGACGTAGTCGGGGAACCGCCCGATCCTGGCGGCGCGGTCGAGGTCGCGCAGCATCTCGTCGGCGTCGGCGTAGCGGTCCTCGCGACTGCGCCGGGTGGCGCGCAGGACCAGGTGGTCCAGGTCCTCGGCGACGGTGTCGGACTGGTCGGACGGCGCGGGGACGTCGGTGTCGAGGCGACGATAGGCCACCGCGATGTTGTTGTCGCCGCTGAACGGCGGCTCCCCGGTGAGCATCTCGAAGGCCAGCACGCCCAGGGAATACAGGTCGGAGCGCGCGTCCGTGTCGGCACCGGAGATCTGCTCGGGGGAGAGGTACGCGGCGGTGCCCATGACCACGCTGCTGGAGGTGGCGCGCGACTCGGCGACCGCGCGCACCAGGCCGAAGTCGGCCAGCTTGACCGCGCCGGTCGTGGAGATCAGGACGTTCTCGGGCTTGATGTCCCGGTGGACGAGGCCGGCGGCGTGGGCCTCGCGGAGCGCGCCGAGCAGCGGGCGCAGTACGGCGGCCGCGGCGTACGGCGGCATCGGCCCGCGCTCGTCGAGGAGTTCGCGCAGCGTGCCGCCGGGCACCAGTTCCATGACCAGGAACGCGGTCCCCGCCTCGACGCCCTGGTCGAAGACCTGGACGATGCCGGGATCGGACAGGCGCGCGGCGGACCGGGCCTCGAGCGTGAACCGGTCCACGAACGCGCGGTCGCCGGCGAGGGTGGGGTCGAGCAGTTTGACGGCGACGTGACGGTCGAGCCGCTCGTCCGTGGCCAGGTGGACCGTGGACATGCCACCGCGGGCGATCACGGCGTCGAGCCGGTAGCGCCCGTCGAGCAGGGTGCCTGGTCCGGGGGGCTGCCCGTCGTAAGTGCTCATAGCGTCCATTCTGCCCCTCCCGCCCCGTCCGCGGTACGTCCGGAGACGTCCTGACGCGGCCCGGGGTCTAACGTGGGAGGCGTGAGTACCGTTCCGCACTGCGACGACGTCCTGCCCGCCGGGGCCGAGACCATCAACCTGCCCGAGGTGTCCGAGCGCCTCGGCATCCCGGTGACCCGTGTGCACGATCTGCTGCGCGACGGGACACTGCTCGCCGTCCGCCGGGCGGGCGTCGTCGTGGTGCCGGCCGTCTTTCTGGACGACGACGAGGTCGTGCGTTTCCTTCCGGGACTGATCGCCGTCCTGCGGGACGGGGGTTATCGGGACGAGGAGATTCTGCGGTGGCTGTTCACCGAGGACGACAGCCTGCCCGGCCGCCCGGCCGACGCGCTCCACGGCCACCGCGCACGGGAGGTCATGCGTCGCGCTCAGGCGATGGCGTTCTGACGGAGTCGGGGCCGGTGCGCGCTGCTGCGGTCGCACGCCACCACCACCAGACCGCGGCAGCGGACGCCACGAGGGCCGCGCCGACTAGCGCGGGGCTGTAGAGGCTGGTCGAGCCGTTCGGGCCGATCCCCAGGACGAGGAAGACGGTCACTCCGACCGCCGCGGTCGTCGCGCGCGGGCCCGGCCGGGCGACAAACCAGAACGCGGCCACCCACACGTGGTACCACGGCCAGGACAGCGAGTTGAGCACCACGAAGGTCAGCAGCGCGACCATGATGCCGCGCAGCGCCGACCGGGTGTCCCGGCGGTACCGCCACCACACCGCCACCAGCGCCACCGCGAGCACTACACGTCCCACCCGCCGGGTCACGGCGAGGACGTCCTCGAAGCCGGGGGTGTCGAACGCGGCGTGGATGAGGTGGGCCACAGCAGTAGGCGCGCTCAGGTAGTTGATGACCCGGTCGGAGACGGAGATGGCGTCCACCCAGCCGAGGCCCGTGCCGGCGGCCAGAGTGGCCAGCGCGAACACGACGACCGCCGCGCCCGCTGCGACGACCGTGTCGAGGACCGCGCCCACGAGGGGACTCCGGTGCGACCGCGCGAGAGGCCGCGTGGAGTCCTGCGGGCGTCGGCGCCGGTCGAGGGCGATCCACAGCAGGAACGGCGCGACGATCACGGCGGTGGCCTTGAACGCCACGGCGAGGCCGATCGCGGCCCCCGCCCACGCGTAGCGCCGGTCGAGGGTGAGCACGACCGCCGCGAGGCACGCCACCAGGGGGAAGATCTCGTTGTGCAGGCCGCCCGCGAGGTGGATGACGGTCAGTGGTGACGCGCCGGCCATCCACACGGCCGCGCCCGCGTCGACCCCGGCGCGGCGAGCAGCCGCCGCCACGAGCGCGACGAGCCCGGCCAGCGCGACCAGCACCAGCACACGCAGGATCAGCACGCCCACCGCGGGATGCCCGCCCGACAGGGCCACGACGCCGCGCATGAGGAGCAGGTGCAGGGGGCCGTAGGGGGTGGCGGTGGACTGCCAGTCGGAGCTGACCTCGGTGGTGAACGGGCCGGGGTTGGCCTCGGGCCCGTACTCGTACGGGTCGACGCCCGCGGCGGTCATCGCGCCCTGAGCCAGGTACGACCACGCGTCGCGGCTGAACAGGGGGACCGCGGGCAGCAGCGGCAGCGACCACAGCGCGGTGGCCCACGCGGCGTCGCGTGTGGGGAGCCGTCCGGAGACCGCTCGGGGGCCGAGCGAGAGCCACGACGTGACCAGGAGCGCGACGCCCGCCCAGCACAGGACGAGGGCCAGGACCTCACCGTGGCCGAACGTGAAACCGGGCAGGCCTATCGCGACCGCGGGGCCGCCGTCGACCGGCAGCGCGCCGGCGCCGAAGCCGGAGACGGTGAGCAGTGCGGAACCGAGGACGCCCCGCCACAGCGCGGGGCCGGACGGGCCGGTGAGGGCGGCGCGGGCGGAGCCCACCGCCGAGGTGGTCCGGGTGGGCGGGCGTGACGACGACGAGGAGTTCCGCTCAGGTCGGCGTCCCGTGGCAGCGGGCACGGGTCAGGCCCGTCGGCGGGTCGCGGCCTCCGCGAGGTCCCGCAGCATGTCCCGCCCGTGTGCGCTGATCGCCTCCGAGGCGATCGCGTCCAGCGCGCGGGCGGTCAGCTCCTCGATCTCGGTCTCGACGGAGGCGACCGCTCCGGAGTCCACGAGGACGGCGCGGGCCCGTTCGAGCGTCGGGCCGTCGGGTTCGGTTCCCAGGACTCCGGCGAGGAAGCGCGCGTCCTCGCCGGGCGCGAGGGTCATCGCGCGTGCGAGCAGGAGGGTGCGCTTGCCCTCACGTAGGTCGTCCCCGGACGGCTTCCCGGTGACCTCCGGGTCGCCGAACACCCCGAGCAGGTCGTCACGCAGCTGGAACGCCTGGCCCACGGCGACGCCGAACTCCCTCAGCGTGGCGACCGTCTCGTCGGTCGCGCCGGCGAGCTCGGCCCCGATGTGCAGGGGCCTCTCGACGGTGTAGGCCGCGGTCTTGAAGCGGTTCACCCGGGCGGGGGTCTGCTCGTCCGTGGCCCCCGACGCCTCGGCGAGGATGTCGAGCATCTGGCCGGACAGGACCTCGGTCTTCATGGCGTGCCACGGGCCGAGCGCCCGGCCCAGCGCGGCCGGATCGACGCCTGACGTCACGAACATCTCGTCGGCCCAGCTCAGGGCCAGATCGCCGACGAGGATCGCCTGGGACACCCCGTAGCGGGCGGCGTCGCCGTCCCACCCGTCCCGGCGGTGCGCCGACTCGATAGCGCGGTGCACGGTGGGTCGGCCGCGGCGGGTGTCGGAGGCGTCGACGATGTCGTCGTGGACGAGGGCGCACGCCTGGATCAGCTCGAGGGCGGCGCAGGCGGTCACGACCTCCTCGGGCGCCGGGCCGGCGTCGGGCCGGGACGCGGCCCACCCGGCCAGTGCGAAGCGGGGCCGCATCCGCTTGCCGCCGTCGAGCACGAAGTCCGACAGGAGCCCGGCCAGCCGGTCCACCCGCTCGTCGACCGCGGCGACGACCGTGCGCCGTCCCTCGATGTGGCGGCGGAGCGTGGCGAGGACGCGTTCTCCGTCGTCGGGGCGGGTCGCCATGACCACGGGCACCATCCCTTCCGGGCGCCCGGTCCGGTCGCCCTCGTCGCCGACGATCCTAGTCGTCGGGCGACGGCCGGACCGGACGCGTGTCGGGCTACCCTGGTCGGGTGACCCAGCTACCCGACTCCGACCAGACGGGCGGTGGCCGGCACCCCAGCATCGTGGAGCGGATCGAGACGTCCACCACCCCGAGGGTGCCGTTCTCCGTCGAGTTCTACCCGCCCCGCGACGAGGCCGCCGAGGAGCGTCTCTGGCGTGCGGCCTCCGTGTTCTCCGAGCTCGGTGCGGCGTTCGTCTCCGTGACCTACGGGGCGGGCGGGTCGACGCGGGACCGGACCGTCCGGGTCGTGGAGCGCATCGTCCGCGAGACCGACCTCGTCCCCATCGCCCACCTCACGGCGGTCGGGCACACGGTGGCCGAGCTCACCGACATGGTCCGGATGTACGGCGAGGCGGGGGTCTCCAACATCCTCGCGCTCCGCGGCGACCCGCCCGGGGACCCGCTGGGTGAGTGGACGGCCCACCCGGAGGGGCTGCACTACGCCGAGGAGCTCGTGCGGCTGATCCACGAGGTGGGTGAGTACCACGTGGGCGTGGCCTCCTTCCCCGAGGGGCACTACCGGGCCCGCGACCTCGACCACGACACCGAGGTCCTGGTCGGCAAGCTGCGCGCGGGGGCCGAGTACTCCATCACGCAGATGTTCTGGGACGTCGAGCACTACCTCCGGCTGCGGGACCGAGCCGTCGCGGCCGATCCGGAGCAGGGCGCCAAGCCGATAATCCCGGGTCTCATGCCGGTCACCAGCCTGCGTCAGGTCAAGCGGATGGTCGAGCTGTCGGGGTGCGCGCTGCCCGACGACCTGGCCGAGCGCCTGCGCACCGCGGCGGGGGACGGGCCGGAGGAGAACCGCGAGGCGGTGCGCGAGGTGGGGATCGACCTGACCACTCGGATGTGTGAGCGGCTGATCTCCGAGGGCGTGCCGTGTCTGCACTTCAACACCCTCAACTTCTCGCGGGCCACCCGCGAGGTCCTCACAAACCTGTCGATGGCGCCCGCGCCCGGGGTGGCGGCCAGCCGGATCTGACCGCCTCAGCGCACCAGCCGGTCCGCGCGGGCCCTCGAGGTCCGCGCGGCCAGGATCGTCCCGATGGACACCAGCAGGGCTGCGCCGACGCCCACGATCATCCACACGGCGAAGCCGCGGGTGGCAGGGTCCGGGTACGAGGACGAGGCCTGCATCCGGGTGATGGACCCCGGTGCGGGCGTCCAGCTCACGGAGTTCCCCGCGCCGACGGTCCCGTTGGTCTCGCTGATGCGGTTGGGGAACGTCAGGTCGACCCGCGTCGTCGTCGATCCGGCGCGATCAGCCGGGAGCATCGACAGGTCGATCGCGCCGCTGAACGACACGGTGTCGCCGCTGCGGCGGAATCCGAGCGTGTACGGGCGGGCGCCCTCGATGTCGATCGCCAGGGAGAGCGCGTCCATCTCCGCGAACGTCAACTGGGTGAAGTAGATCTCGCGACCGGTGAACCCGTCCGCAGAGTAGGGCGTGATCCGGACCTTCTGCTCGAGGCCGGACGGCGCGCCGAGCCGCTCGAGCGCCGCCGCCTGTTCCAGCTGGTCCCCGGCGACGAGGATGCGTCCGGAGACGGTGTCGTCCTTACGGACGCTCATCTGCGCGTTGAGCTGCAGACACCCGGTGAGCACGACCAGCAGGGCGGCCAGCGTGGTGAGGCCAGCGACCCGTCGGGACAGCCGCGAGCGGCCGGAGGCGGCTGAGCGGCGCACGGTCGTGGAGGGCACGGTCGTGGGACGCCGGAGCGGTCGGGGCACGGTCACGGCGGTCATTCTGCCCGGATCCCCCGACGCCGTAGCGCCGACCTGCCGAGCCTGCGGCCGACGAGTCGCGCCACCGTCCTGCCGCTGGCGCCGATGACGCCTCCGCCGGGGTGGGTGGACGCTCCGGCGAGGAACACCCCGTCGGCGCCCGGGACCGCGTGGCCGCGCAGGTCGGGGTGCGGGCGCATCGGCAGCATCTGGTCCAGCGACATCTCCACGTGCATGACGTTCCCGCCGAGCAGCCCGAGCTCGGTCTCCAGGTCCTCCGGAGTCTGGATGTGTCGGTGGACGATCGAGTCCGCCAGACCAGGGGCGAACCGGTCCGCCGCTGCGATGATGCGGTCGGCCTCCCCGGGCCCGGCCTCGGCCCAGCCCCGCCCGTCGGCGAGGTGGCGCGGGTGCCACTGCGACCAGAGGGTGAGCTCGTGTCGGCCCTCCGGCGCGAGGGAGGGGTCGAGCGAGCTGAAGCTCATGGCCAGGACGGCGGGGTCCGCGTCCAGCCCCCCGGCCGCGGCCACGCCGTAGCGCCGGTCGAGGTGTCGCCGGTCCGTGACGAGCAGCTGCAGCCCGTGGGCACTGGTCTCGGTGGGCACGTCCGGATAGCACGGCAGGTCGGTGGTGCCCAGCCGGACGACCATCCCCAGGCCGAAGCCGGGCCGGATCCGCCGCCGCCACCCGTCCACCGTCGTCGCCGGCAACTCGTGCTCGAGGAGGTCGAGGGTCGTGTGGACGTGGCACGCCGCCACCACCGTCGAGCAGTGGAGGGAGTCGCCGCCCTCGGTGTCGACCCGCCAGCCCGGACCCGAGCGGCGGATCGCGGTTGCCCCGGCGCCGGCGGTGACCGTGCCGCCGTGCGCCCGGATCGCCGACGTCAGCGCGTCAGCCAGCGCCCCGGACCCGCCCACCGCGCGCCCGGGCGGGATCCGGTGCATCAGTGCCGCGAAGCCGATCATCGGGGCGGTGGCGGGGTGCGACATCGGCGGACCGGACTGGGCCCCGAACCACGAGAGCGCGGCCTTGAGCCGCTCGGAGTCGAACATCGAGTCCAGGAGCGCGTCGCCGGAGGACAGGAACGTCTGGACCGCGCCGAACGGGTCGCGCAGGTCCTCGGCCCCGAGGAACGCCGACCCGAGCCCCGGCGCGGTCGGCCGCACCGAGAAGCCCTTCATCATGCGTCCCGCGAGGACGTCCCACCGCCGGACGAACTCGCGGTACGCGTCGGCATCGGCGTCCCCGCAGGCGGCGGCGATGCTGGCGCACGTCGCGTCGAGGTCCCGGTGGAAGACGATCGGCGGCTCCCCGGATCCGGGCGGAGCGGGCGCGAACCCCCACGGATCGCAGTCGATGTAGCGCAGTCCGTGGGCCGCGAGGTCGAGCTCCTCCGGGATGCCGGTGTGCCGGATCATGAGGTGCGCCGACGACCCGCGATCGGTCAGGTGACCGGGGTACCGTTCGACCGTCGAGGTGGCGCCGCCGATCACGGTGTCCTTCTCCACCACGTGGACGTCGTGCCCGGCGCGGGCGAGATAGGCGGCGCAGACCAGCCCGTTGTGGCCGGAGCCGATCACCACCACGTCATGACGCCGGCTCACTCGTCGGTCCCCGGGACGGGGAGCGGCAACGTGCGCTCGAGGACCGCGAACGGCCGTGCATCGCCCTCGAAGCGGTACGACCGCAGCACATCGGTGAAGCCTAGCGACCGGTACAGCCGCCACGCGCTGTTGTCCTCGCCCTCGACCTCGGGTGTGGACAACAGGACCCTGCTCTCCGGACGGTCCGCCAGGAACCTGCGCAGCAGTGTCCCGCCGATACCGCGGCCCTGGTGGGTGGGCGAGACGTGCAGTTCGGTCAGCTCGACGTAGTCGGACGGGAGTTCGCGCTCCCGGTCGCGCAACCCCCGGGAGACCTGCTCGTACCACCACTGGCCGGGCGCGCCGTGGTAGCCGTAACAGATCGCGACCAGCGGGCCCCTCGACTGTCCGAGCAGGCGCCGGCGCGGGGCCTCGAACGCGGCCACCCCGGACCAGCCGTCGCGGTAGCTGTGCTCCATCCAGGCGGCCGCCCGGGAGCGGATCACCTGCGACGGGTAGCCCATGGCGTCGACGTAGACCCCCAGAGCCTCGGGCAGTCGGTCTCGGAAGTCGGCGGCGTCCAGCCGGGTGATCACGGTGTCCATCCACCCCATTTGATCACGGGCGCGGATCCGGGGCGCCGGGATGTGTCGTACCCCGGCGATACCGTGCGCGCAGACGCGGAGGTGCAGGAGGCGGAGGTGCAGCAGATGGACACGAGGAGGACGCGGACCACGAGCAGGACGCGGTCGTCCCGCGGGGGTGCCGCGGGGTCACTCGGCCGCGCCGGGCGCGCCGAGGTGCATCGTGGTCGCGCGGTCGCGGCGGCCGACCCGTCGGAGCGCTTCGTCGAGGCGTACCGCGCCGCGCGGTGCGCTGCCGGCGCGTTGCTGGCCCCGGGGCCCCGGCGTCGCGGTCCGGTCGATGTCTGGCACCGGCTCGCGGCGGAGGCGCCTGAACTGGGGGAGTGGGCGACCGCCTTCGCCGGGTATTCCGCTCTAGCTGCCGCCGTCGAGGACGGGCTCCCGCGGACGATCTCAGCCCGCATGGCGGACGATTTCCTGTGGGCGGTGGGCCGCTTCATGGACCTGGTGGACCGGCGCCTGGGCGTCCTGGGCCCCGCGGCCTGACCCGTCCGGCCGCGGACCCGCCGTCCCCCTGGCCCGTCCAGGGGAATCCCGGTGGTCCCGGCCGCGTTGCCCTCGTATGATGGGGAGAACCATGACCGGCTGATCACCGTCCGCGGTCGGTGCGAACCGACCGAGCCGGCCACGCTCGTCATCACGAGCATCTGAAGGAGGTCGAAGTGCCCCTGTCCGAGCACGAGCAGCGCATGCTCAAGGAGATCGAGAGCGCGCTCTACGCCGACGACCCCAAGTTCGCGTCGTCCGTCCGTAAGACCGGCGCGAGTGGCGCCCGGCGTCCCGCGGGCCTGGTCGTGGCGCTCGCCGTCCTCGGTGTGGCACTTCTCATCGGTGGTCTGGCCCTCGACGTCAAGCCGGGCGGTTTCCCCGTGCTGAGCCTCGTCGGGTTCCTGGTCATGTTCGCGGCCGGGGTGCTCGCGCTACGTTCGACGCCGTCAGCGGGTGCGCCGGGGGTCAAGAACCCGGGCGGGCCGCGTGTCCCCGGGGCCGGGCGGGCCTCCTCCAAGTCCTCCGATGGTCGGTCCTACTCCTCGAGGATGGAGGACCGGTTCCGCCGTCGCTTCGAGCAGGGGCCCTGATCGATCGACTGCCTCCGGGCCGACCACCACGCTTCAGATGAAGGGGTGAGCGCACCAGCGCTCACCCCTTCACCCATTTCCCGGCCCACCGGCCCACCGGCCCACCGGCCCACCGGCCCACCGGCCCGAGGCCCATCGGTCCACCGGCCCACCTGCCCGCCGGCCCGCCGGGGTACGGCTTCTCGCATTCACGCCACGCTCGCGGGGACGCCACGGGTCCTCCGGCATCCACTCGCGCAGTCGGCGTCTCGCCGGCGGGGCTCAACGCCGAGTCCACAGCCGCTCCCTCGGATGGCGTCTCGCTCGCGCGGATGTACGCCGAGCATGCAGCCGCTCCCGGGGATGGCGTCTCGCACCCACCGCGGTGCGCGCGAGACGCCATCTTGGCGTGCGGCTGCGGCTGCGGCTGAGCGGGCCGGGCGGCTGCGGCTGAGCGAGCTGGGCGGCTTCGGCTGAGCGGGCCGGGCGGCTGAGCGAGCTGGGCGGCTGCGCGCCCGACCCCTCCCCGCCCCGGAGCCCCACCACGCCCCACCCCGACGCCCCACCACTCCCCACCGGCCGCCCTCAGGGCCGCCTCATGAGCTACTTCAGTCACATCGGCCTCAGTAAGTCGCTGAATGTGCGGTTCGTGACGAGGGCTCGACAGCAGGGGGTCGTCCGTGTCGACGAGGCGGAAACCGTCTGAAGTGCAGTGATGTAAGACAGTGGGGAGAAGTGGGGCGCACGCCTTGTTTGTGGGGCGTAGTGGGGTACAGTGGGGCACGCAAGGAGCTCGATGGGCCTGGACCCCAGGAGGTGGCGGGTGACCGACACCGATCCCGTCGACTCCGGACGCGAACGAGCCTTCGTCGGGTACGGGACCCACCGTCCCAAGCTCGACGACAAGGGGCGGCTGACGATCCCCGCCAGATTCAGGCCAGGCCTGGCGGACGGGGTGGTGGTGTGTGGGTGGTTCACCAACACGCTGTCGGTCTTCCCTGAGGGCGAGTTCGACGCGCTGGTCAGAAAGGTCCGGCCGACCGCCAACCTCAGCGAGAGGCACATGGCGTTCTTCCGGCTCCTGGTGAGCGGCGCGGAAGTCCAGCAACTGGACTCGCAGGGACGGATCTCCATCCCCGCGAGTCAGCGGAACTACGCGGGTCTGGACAAGGACTGCGTCGTCAACGGCCTCGGGGAGCGTCTCGAGGTCTGGGACGCCGAGGCGTGGGACCGCTACAGCGCGGAGAACCTACCCGTGTTCTCCGAGATGGAGGGCACCTCGCTCGGGATCGAGTTCTGATCCCGGGAGAGGAAGGACGAGAACGCACACGAGAGCACGACGGACGGAGCCCCCCGGCCCCTGCCCGGCACCACCCTGACGTACTTCCCCGACGCCAGGTGGGTACCGGACGGGGACCAGGGGGCTCCACCACAACCGCCGGAGCACCGACGACCGGACGCGAGGAGGCGAGATGGCAGAACGGCCCGATGCCGACCGCGACGCCACGCGCTCCGGGCACATCCCCGTCTTCCTCGAGCGCACCATCGAGCTCTTCCGTCCCGTCGTCGAGGCCGCCGCGGAGGAGGGGCGCGCACCCGTCATCGTGGACGGCACCCTCGGTCTCGGTGGGCATTCCTCGCACCTGCTGGCCGAGTTCGGCGAGCTGCGTGTACTCGGCGTGGACCGCGACCCCGAGGCGCTCGACATGGCGACCCGCCGGCTCACCGCCTATCGCGGCCGCTTCACTCCCGTCCACGCCCGCTTCGACGACTTCGACAGCGTCACCGCGGCGCTACCTCCGGATGCGCGTGACGACGCCGGCCCGGCGATCGACGGCATCCTCCTCGACTTCGGCGTCTCCTCGATGCAGCTCGACGTCGCCGAGCGCGGATTCGCGTACTCGGTGGACGCGCCGCTCGACATGAGGATGGACCCCACCACCGGCCCGACCGCCGCCGACATCCTCGCCGACTATCCGCGCGACGACATCGCCCGGGTCCTCCGGGTGTACGGCGAGGAGCGCTTCGCCCGGCAGATCGCGGCCGCGATCGTCCGCCGACGCGACACCGATCCCATCGTCACCAGCTCCCAGCTGGTCGAACTGCTCTACGACACGATCCCCCAGGGCGCCCGCCGGACCGGTGGGCATCCGGGCAAGCGAGTGTTCCAGGCCCTGCGCATCGAGGTCAACGCCGAACTCGAGGCCGTCGAGAACGCCGTGCCCGGCTACCTCGACCTCCTGCGGTTCGGCGGTCGCGCGGTCTTCATGGCGTACCACTCCCTCGAGGACAAGATCGTCAAGCGCGAACTCGCGACCCGCACCGCCTCCCGCACCCCGGCGGGCCTGCCGGTGGAGCTGCCCGGCCACGGCCCCGAGTTCGAGGCCGTCACCAGGGGAGCGGAGAAGGCCTCTCAGGAGGAGATCGACCACAACCCGCGCTCGGCCTCGGTCCGGGTGCGATGCGTCCGGCGTATCGACGGGAGAACCCCATGACGAGCACGATCGACACGCCCGGCACCGTTGACGGGCTCGACACCCACCCGGCCCCCGGCGCGGACGCCGACGCCCCGGCCGGGGCGGGACGGGCCGTCGGCCTCCGACGCAGGCCGGTCACGCGCTCCGTCCGTGGCCGTCGCACCGTGGTCGTCCCCGCGGAACGTCTGAGCCCCGCGGAACTGGCCGCGAGGGTGCCCTTCCTCGTCGTCCTGCTCCTCCTCATCGGCGCAGGCGTCGGCGGCACCCTCCTACTGTCGGCCCAGACCACCCAGGACACCTACGACCTCAAGAACGCACGCGACGCCAACGTCGAACTGGTCGAGCGGATGGAGGCGCTCCGCGCGTCCAACGAGCGCGCCCGCTCTGCCGAGGTGCTCGCGCAGCGCGCCGAGAAGCTGGGCATGGTCGGCGTCGCCAGCGCACCCATCCTGACCCGGGGATCCGACGGCGTCATCGAGATCGTGGGGGAGCCGGAAGCCAAGCTCGGCGCGCCGATCAAGCCGCTCCAACCCGCTCCGGTAGCGTCCGAGCCGTCGAGGTCGTCCGACCGGGACGCGTTCGATGCGCCGCCCGCACAGGTGCCGCAGGACCGGACCCCCCGCGGCGTCGCCCCCGTTCCTTATCCGCCGCTCGCCGGCCCGCCGTCCCCGGTGGCGCCGCCGTCCCCCATGGTCGAACCGGCGCCGCCGGCCCCCGGCGCCGACGCGGGCCCCGCCCCCGACCCGGTGTCCCCGGCCGCGCCGCCCGCCCCGGCGGCGCCTGGTGACGGTGCCGCGACGCTCGCCCCGGTGCCCGGACAACCCTTCTAGCACCCCACCCGAAAGGCCCCCGAGATGACCGAACGACGCACCCCGGAAGCGGGACGCCGGGCTACCTCGGGTGACCCGCGCGCCACCGAACCGCGCGTCGGACGGCCACCGAACCGGTTCGGGCGGGTTCTCACCACCAACTCGACCGAGCGCCGGTTCACCTTCATGCGGTCCGCGTTCGCGCTGATCATGGTGATCGCCCTCGTCAAACTCTTCTGGGTGCAGACCATCGGGGGCACCGAACTCGCGGCCCGCGCCGAGAGCCAGCGGCAGGTCCACCAGGTCCTGCCGGCCGCCCGCGGGGCGATCGTCGACCTGGACGGCGACCCCATCGCCTTCACCCGCGAGGCCCGCGACCTGTCGATCCAGCCGCTCGTCGAACAGCAGAACGCCGAGGCCCGCCGCGAGCTCGACAGCACCAAGCCGACGTGGGACGAGCTCGTCGTGGAGATCGCCGACGAGTTCGAGGCCGTTCTCGGCGACGCCGTCGACCGCGACGAGATCGAGGCCAAACTCTCGTCCGGCGGAGGCTTCACCTACCTCGTCCGCAACGTCGACGTCACCCAGGCCAACGCGATCGTCCGCAAGTACCCGATGATCGGCGCCGAGCGCGTCGACATCCGCGAGTACCCGGGCGGCGCACTCGCCGCCAACGTCGTCGGCGCCACCACCAAGAGCGACGAGGGCAAGCTGATCGGCCTGCAGGGCATCGAGTCCCACTTCAACGATCAGCTCGACGGCGAGGACGGCCGGCAGACCTTCGACCGGGCCCAGGACAACACGGTCATCCCCGGCACTCTGCGCAACATCACCGAACCCCGCGACGGCGACACGATCCGCCTCACCCTCGACGCCGACCTGCAGTGGCACGTCCAGAAGGCCATCCAGTCCGCCAAGGACACCTCCGGCGCGAAGAGCGCCTCGGCCGTCGTCCTGGACGCGCGGACCGGCGAGGTGCGGGCGATGGCGAACGACAACACGTTCAACCCCGCCGTCGGAGTGGGCGCCGAGCTCGAGCGTGGCGCCGACCTCGGCAACCCGGCCATCACCTCCCCGTTCGAGCCGGGCTCCGTGCAGAAGATCATCACCGCGGCAGCCGCGATCGAGGCCGGACTGACCCACCCGGACGAGGTGCACTCGGTCGACGGCAGCATCCGCATGGAGGGCGTCACGGTCTCCGACGCGTGGCAGCACGGACCCACGCCCTACACCACCACCGGCATCTTCGGGAAGTCCTCCAACGTCGGCACCCTCATGCTCGCCCAGCGGCTGGGCAAGGAGCCGTTCTCGCAGTACCTGGAGAGGTTCGGCCTCGGCCAGCGCACCGGTATCGAACTGGCGGGGGAGTCGGAGGGCCTCGTGCCCGACCTGCAGAACTGGCAGGGGGGCACGTTCGCCAACCTGCCTATCGGGCAGGGCCTGTCCATGACCACCCTGCAGATGGCCGGGATCTACCAGACCATCGCCAACGACGGCGTCCGGGTGCCGCCCCGGATCGTCGCCGAGCGGGTCGGTCCTGACGGCGAGAGCCACCCCACCGAACGCCCCGAGGGCGAACGCGTGGTCAGCACCGAGACCGCCCGCACCGTGCGCGACATGTTCCGCGCGGTCGTGCAGTCCGGGCCCGGCGCCCAGGCCGGTACCGGCCCCCAGGCCGCGGTGGCCGGCTACCAGATCAGCGGCAAGACCGGCACAGCGCAGCAGATCGACCCGGGCTGCTCCTGCTACTCCAACTCGCGGTACTGGATCACCTTCGCGGGCATCCTGCCGGCCGACGACCCGCGCTACGTGATCGCCATCATGCTCGACGCGCCCTCGCGCGGCGTCCTCGGCGCGTCGGCCGCCCCGCTGTTTCACGACATCGCGTCATGGCTGGTCAACAGGGACAACATCCCCCCGTCCGCCCCCGCGCCGGAACTGGTCCTGCAGGCGCGGTGACCGACGCCCGGCAGGGTAGCGTGTAGCGGGTTCACGGGAGGGATCGAGCGAGGAAGGCGGGGCGAGGACAGGCGATGACCACGGCGCGACAGCTGGCAGATGCGGTGGGGGCCAGGCTCCTCGGCGACAGGTCCGGGGCCGACGTCGACCTCACCGGGGCGACCATCCGGGCCCAGGACTGCGGTCCGGGCATCCTCTTCGCCGCCCTGCCCGGTACCCGGGTCCACGGCGCCTCCTTCGGTGCCACCGCCGTCGAGGCGGGCGCGGCCGCGGTGCTCACCGACCCCGAGGGCGTCGAACTGATGTCCGCCGTCGCCGGACGCCTGCCCGTCCTCGTCCACCCCGCCCCGCGGGCGGTACTCGGCGCCGTGTCCGCGGCGGTGACCGGCGACCCGTCCGCCGACCTCGACGTCGTCGGCATCACCGGCACCTCCGGCAAGACCACCACCACCTACCTCGTCGAGGCCGCCCTCGAGAGGTGCGGGCACGTGGCCGGTCTCATCGGCACCACCGGTAGCCGCGTGGACGGCCGCGCCCTGCCCAGCCGACTCACCACCCCCGAGGCCCCCGAGTTCCAGGCACTGCTCGCCCGGATGCGAGCCGCGGGGGCACGCGCCGTCGCGGCGGAGGTCTCCAGCCACGCCCTGCGGCTCGGCCGGGTGGACGGCGTTCGGTTCGCCGTGGGCGCGTTCCTCAACCTGTCGCAGGACCACCTGGACTTCCACCCGAGCATGGACGACTACTTCCGCGCCAAGGCGCGGCTGTTCGACGTCGAGGCGGACCCGGGCTCGGCGGTGTGGCCGGCCGAGCGGGCGGTCGTCGTGATCGACGACGAGTGGGGCCGCCGCCTGGTGGGGATGCGCCCGGACGCGGTGACCGTGTCCGCCGATCCCGGCGCCGACGCCGACTGGACGGCCGGGGAGTCCACCCCGACCGACCGCGACACCCAGGAGTTCACCGTCCACGGGCCCCGCGGAGTGGCCATCGACGTCGAGCTCCCGCTGATGGGTCGGTTCAACGTCGCCAACGCGCTCGTGGCGCTGGCGATCGTCGACGCCCTGGGCGGGGACGTCGCCGCAGCCGCGGCCGGACTCATGCGGGTGCGGGTGCCCGGCCGCCTCGAGCCGGTCGTGCGCGGCCAGGACTTCCGCGTCCTCGTGGACTACGCCCACAAGCCGGGTGCGGTCGCCGCGGTCCTGCGCTCCGTCCGCGCGCAGACCGAGGGCCGTGTGGCCGTGGTCCTCGGCGCCGGGGGCGACCGCGACCCGGGTAAGCGCCCCAAGATGGGGGCCGCCGCGGCCGAGATCGCCGACCTCGTGGTGGTGACCGACGACAACCCCCGCAGCGAGGACCCCGCCGCCATCCGCGCCGCCGTCCGCGCGGGGGCCGAACAGGCCGCCGGGCCCGACACCCGCGTCGAGGAGGTCGGCGACCGCGGCGCCGCGATCGCCACCGCGATCGACTGGGCCCGCGCCGGCGACGTCGTCGTGATCGCCGGGAAGGGACACGAGACCGGTCAGGAGGTCGCCGGCGTCGTGCACCCGTTCGACGACCGGGCCAGGGCCGCGGAAGAACTCGTCAGACGACTCGGATACCGCGCCCCCACGGGCGAGACGGAGGACAGCACACCATGATCGACCTCACCCTCGGCGAGATCGCGGGGATAGTCGGCGGTCGGTTGGTCGGTGGTGACCCGTCGACGGCCGTGACCGGCACCGTGGAGTTCGACTCCCGCCGCCTCACCCCGGGCGGGCTGTTCCTCGCCCTGCCGGGCGAACGCGTCGACGGCCACGACTTCGTCGCCCGCGCGCTCGACGCGGGCGCGGCCGGCGCGCTCGTCGCGCACGAGGTCGACGGCGTGGGCGGTGCGCAGATCGTCGTGCCCGCGGTCGACCGCCGCGAGACCAACGCCATGGCGCTGGCCGCCGACACCGACGGCTCCGGGGCCGCCGTGCTCACCGCGCTCGGCGCCCTCGCGCGCGCCAGCGTCGACCGGCTGGTCGCCGACCACGGGCTCGTCGTCGTGGGGGTCACCGGGTCGTCGGGCAAGACCAGCACCAAGGACCTCATCGGCGCCGTACTGTCGGCGGCCGGCACGGTCGTCGCACCCCCGGGCTCGTTCAACAACGAGATCGGCCACCCGTGGACCGCGCTGCGCGCGGACGAGGACACCGATTTCCTCGTCCTCGAGCTCAGCGCCCGCGCACCCGGCAACATCCGCGAGCTCGCGGCCCTCGCGCCCCCGCGCGTCGGGGTGGTCCTCAACGTCGGCACCGCGCACCTGGGCGAGTTCGGTTCGCGAGAAGTCATCGCCGCCACCAAGGGTGAGCTCGTCGAGGCGCTGCCGGACGCCGCGCACGGCGGGGTCGCCGTCCTCAACGCCGACGACGACCGGGTCGCCGCCATGGCCGGCCGGACCTCCGCCGAGGTCGTCACGGTGGGGCTGGGTGGGTCCGCGGACGTCCGTGCGGAGCGGGTGAGGCTCGACGACGAGGTGCGCGCCTCGTTCACGTTGGTCACCCCGCGGGGTGAGGCGGAGGTCGCGCTCCGGGTGCACGGCGAACACCAGGTGGGCAACGCCCTGTCGGCGGCCGCGGTGGGCCTCGCATGCGGGATGGACGTCGAGCGGATCGCGGCGGCGCTGGGTACCGCCGAGGCCGCCTCCGAGCGGCGGATGGACGTGCGCGTCACGGCCGACGGGATCACCGTCATCAACGACTCCTACAACGCCAACCCCGATTCGATGCGGGCGGCGCTGAAGTCCCTGGCCGTCATGGCCCGGTCGGGCGGCGGCCGTCCGCGCCGGACGTGGGCCGTGCTGGGGGAGATGGCGGAGCTCGGCGAGGACGCGGTGATAGAGCACGACCTCATCGGACGCTTCCTCGTCCGGCTGGACGTGTCCCAGCTGGTGGTCGTGGGACTGGGCAGGCCCCAGCGCGCGATGTTCCAGGGCGCGATCCAGGAGGGGTCGTGGGGATCCGAGGCGGAGCACGTCGCCACCGCCGAGGAGGCCGTGGAGATCCTGGACTCGAGGCTCGAGCCGGGCGACATCGTCCTGGTCAAGGCCTCGGCGGCCGTCGGCCTGTGGAGTGTCGCGGAGCGCGTGCTCGCGGCGCGCGGTGAGGAGAAGTAGTCAATGACCCAGATCATGGTCGCCGGCATCGTCGGCTTCGTCGTGAGCATCTTCCTCACACCAGTGCTGATCATCTACTTCCGCCGCCAGGGCTACGGGCAGGAGATCCGGCTCGAGGGCCCGCAGTCCCACATGGGCAAGCGGGGCACGCCCAACATGGGCGGTCTCGCGATCCTCGCCGCCGTGTGGCTCGGCTACATCGTCGCCGGGCTGATCGGACAGTTCACCGTGGGCGGCGGCGGGTTCACCGCCTCCGGCCTGCTCATCCTCGGCCTGGCGACGGCGCTGGCCGTGGTCGGCATGATCGACGACGGACTCAAGGTCTTCAAGCGCCACAACAAGGGCCTGGGCATTCTGTCCAAGACCGCCGGCCAGGTCCTCGCGGCCCTCGCGTTCGGCATCCTCGTGCTGCAGTTCCGCAACAACGACGGGCTCACCCCGGCCAGCACGTCATTGAGCTACGTGCGGGACTTCGTCGCGGTGAGCTTCCCCGTCGTCGTCTTCCTCGTCTTCATCGTCGTCCTCGTCTACGGCTGGTCCAACGCCGTCAACTTCACCGACGGCCTGGACGGCCTCGCCGCCGGGTCCATGGCGATGGTGATGGGCACCTACGTGGTGTTCACCTTCTGGCAGTTCCGCTACTCCTGCTTCTCCACCGCGGAGGGCGTCGATCTGTCCGGCTGCTACCAGGTCCGTGACCCCCTCGACATCGCGGTGGTCTGTTCGGCGGCGCTCGGCGCCTGCCTGGGCTTCCTGTGGTGGAACGCGGCCCCCGCGAAGATCTTCATGGGGGACACCGGGTCGATGTTCCTCGGCGGCGTCGTGGCGGGCGTGTCCGTCGTGTCGCGGACCGAGCTGCTCATGGTCGTCGTGGGCGCGGTGTTCGTCATCGAGTTCGTCTCGGTGCTCATCCAGGTGGCCGCGTTCCGCACCACCGGCCGACGCCCGTTCCGCATGACGCCGATCCACCACCACTTCGAGAACGGCGGGTGGGCCGAGACGACGGTGACGATCCGTTTCTGGCTACTGGTGGCCATCTCCTGTGGCCTGGCGATCGCGCTGTTCTACGGCGACTGGCTCGCGAGCTCGGTGGGGTGAGCGGGATGACCGAGACGACCCACTCAGCCGGCGCGGCCGCCGCGCGGGATCTCGACGTACGCGAGCTCGGCGGCGCGCGCGTGCTCGTCCTGGGAGCGGGAGTGTCCGGACCGGGCGCGGTGCGCATCCTCGACGCGCTGGGAGCCGAGCCCGTGGTCGCCGACTCGCGACCCGAGGCGATCGCGCGCCTGCGGGAGGCGCTGCCGGACGGTGTCGCGTGCGAGGGCGTCGACCTCGACCGCGCCGCCGAGCTGCTTGCCGTCGGCGACGGGCGGAGCTCCGTGGGGCTGGTCGTGACCAGCCCCGGGTGGCGTCCGGACTCCCCGTTGTTGGTCGCCGCAGTCGAGTCGGGGGTGCCGGTGTGGGGAGACGTGGAGCTGGCGTGGCGCGCCGACGCCGCCGAGTTGTTCGGCCCCCGCCGCACGTGGCTCGCGGTGACCGGTACCAACGGAAAGACCACCACCACCTCGATGCTCGAGGCGATCTGCCTCGAGGCGGGCATGGCGGCGCGCGCGTGCGGGAACATCGGGCTGCCGGTGACCGACGTGCTGCTGGCCGAGCCGCGCGTGGAGGTGCTCGCGGCCGAACTGTCGAGTTTCCAGCTGCACTGGGCGCCGAGCTGCCGGCCGGACGTGGGCGTGGTCCTCAACGTCGCCGAGGACCATCTCGACTGGCACGGGTCCATGGAGGCGTACGCCGCGGCCAAGGCGCAGGTCCTGACCGGCCGGGTGGCCGTGGCCGGTGCCGACGACGAGATCGCCGCGCGCCTGCTCGCCGACGCGCCCGCCGCGACGCGTATCGGGGTGCGCATCGGCGCGCCCGCCGCGGGGGAGTACGGCGTGGTCGACGGCGTGCTCACCGCGCGGGTCGGCGCCGGGGGCGTCGGTCCGGGCGACGGCGGCGACGGTGGCGACGAGTATGACGACGACGAGGTGGCGCTGCTGCCGGCCGCGGACGTGCGCCCGGCCGGGCCCGCGGGCGTCCTCGACGCACTCGCCGCCTCGGCCGTGGCCATGTCCGTGGGCGCGCGGGCCGAGCACGTCGCCGCGGCCCTGCGTTCGTTCACGGTGGGCGCCCATCGCGCCGAGCCGGTGGCGACCATCGACGGGATCACCTACATCGACGACTCCAAGGCCACCAATCCGCACGCCGCCCGCACCTCGCTGCTGGCGGGCGGACCGATGGTGTGGATCGCCGGCGGACTGCTCAAGGGCGCCGACGTCGAGCCGCTGGTCGCCGAGGTCGCCGATGTCCTGCGCGGAGTGGTCCTCATCGGCCGCGACCGCGGGCGGATCGCCGGGGCATTGGCCCGACACGCGCCGACGGTGCCCGTGGTGGAGCTGGCCTCGGGAGACGATGACGACGCTGCGGGTCCCGACGAGCCGCAGCAGACGATGGACCGCGCGGTCGCCGAGGCCGCGCGGATGGCCACCGGAGGCGACACCGTGTTGCTCGCCCCGGCTGCCGCGTCGATGGACATGTTCACCGACTACGGCCACCGGGGGCGCAGCTTCGTCCTCGCCGTGGGCCGCGTGGCCGGGAGGTAGGGGCTATGGCACTGCGAGACAAGGCGGCACCGCGAGACAACGCACCTCACGAGCGGGCGGACGGCCCGGACCGGGCCGATCGGCCCGACCTGCTCGGGCGTATCGCCGCGCCACTGGCCGCGATCAACCGGGCGCCCCTGACGTCGTACCACGTGGTCATGGTGGTCACGGCCCTGCTCACGGTCATCGGACTGGGCATGGTGCTGTCCAGTTCCAACGTGCTGGCCTTCTCCGGCGGTGGCACGCCGTTCGACATCTTCCTGCGCCAGGCGATGTTCGTCCTCATCGGCTGGATGGGCTTCGTCCTGGCCCTGCGCCTGCGCATCGAACTGCTGCGTGCGGCGGCGTTCCCGCTGCTGCTCGTGTCCATCGGTTTGCTCGTCGCGGTGCTGATCCCCGGCATCGGTTCCGAGATCAACGGCTCCCGCGGCTGGATCGACCTCGGCATCTTCTCGATCCAGCCCGCCGAGATCGCCAAGTTCGCCCTCATCGTCTGGGCGTCGTCCGTGGTCGCCAAGCGCGTGCGGACGGGCTACTGGCTGGACCTGCTCTTCCCGGCGGTCGTCGGGTACCTCATCGTGGCTGTCCTCGTCGTCGTCGCCCCCGACCTGGGCATGGCGACCGCGGTGACCATCGCGTTCCTGTGCATCCTGTGGTTCTCCGGCTACCCGGCGCGGCACTTCGCGTGGGTGATCGCCGTCGGCGTCGTCGTCTTCGGCGTCCTCGCGGTGGCGTTCGCCTACCGCTTCGAGCGGATCCGGACCTACCTCGACACGTTCCGCGGGGACTTCTCCAACCCCCAGGGCGCGGCGTACCAGTCGTACCAGGGCATGCTCTCCCTGGCCGACGGCGGACTGTTCGGCGTCGGCCTGGGTCAGTCCAGCGCCAAGTGGTTCTACCTGCCGGAGGCCACCAACGACTTTATCTTCGCCATCATCGGCGAGGAGCTCGGCTGGTTCGGCGCCGCGGTCGTCGTCTCGCTCTACCTCACCCTCGGCTGGGTCGGCATGCGGATCGCCATGCGCTCGGTGGACCCGTTCCGCCGCCTGCTCGCCGGCACCATCTCCGCGACGATCGTCCTGCAGGCGTTCATCAACATCGGCTACGTCGTGGGACTGCTCCCGGTGACCGGCCTGCAGCTGCCGCTCATCTCCAACGGCGGTACCTCCGCGGTCGTCACGCTCACCTCCCTCGGGCTGCTCGCCAACTGCGCCCGGCACGAGCCGGAGGCCATCTCCGCGATCCTCAGCTCCCCGAACCGCCGTCGGCACCGGTGGTTCTCCCTGCCCGACCCGCGCCCCTACCGGCCCGAGCGCCCCGTCCCCGCCTCGTCGGCGCCCGGTCGCTCGAGCGAGGGCGCCCGGCGGTACGGCGACCCCGTCACCCGCCGCCAGCCGACCCGCCCC
>NZ_BCSL01000005.1:0-144570 GCF_001570845.1 Dietzia papillomatosis NBRC 105045
GCGCCAGCACTCCTGCAGCAGGGCGTAGCAGGCGACCAGGCGCTGCGCGGCCGCGCGGTTCTCGGTCGCCCAGCCGTCCCGCGCCGCCGCCGTCAACCCCGTCAACGCCGCCGGGCCGCCACCGGGAGAGTCAGCAGGGCCCGACGAGCCAGTGGAGCCGGCAGGGCCGGAAGAGGACGCGGAGCCACCGGCCGTGCGCTCGGGATCGCCGTCCATGCCCCACCCCCCGTGGTCGACCGTGCGGCCGTGCCGCGCTATGCCTCGAATACGTGTTCTATTCTACGTCCACGTGTTCGACACCACAAGGGGTACGTGTCAGGCGGAGGCGGCGGCAGTGCGCCGGGAGACTCTGGGCAGTGATCGGGTCCGCCGGCCGGGCCCACGGCAGCGCCGGCCGGGCCGGCGTCAGCGCCGCCCGCGGGCCTCTCGGTAGATCTCGACGAGTGAGTCCGTGGAGGAGTCGAAGCCCGGCTCGGGGTGGGTCTCGGCGGTGAGGGCGGAGAGGAGCTCACCGGCCTGTGCCTTGCCCAGTTCGACGCCCCACTGGTCGAACGCGTTGATGCCGAGAATCGCCGCCTGGGTGAACACGATGTGCTCGTACAGCGCGATGAGCTGGCCCACGACGCTCGGGGACAGGGACGGCGCGAGGATCGTCGTCGAGGGCCGGTTGCCGGGCATGACCTTGTGCGGGGCGAGGGCGGGATCGACGCCGTCGGCGAGGACCTCCTCCTCGGTCTTGCCAAACGCCAGGACCCGCGACTGGGCGAAGAGGTTGGCCATGAGCATGTCGTGCATCGAGACGGGTTCCGCTGAGCCGGGCACGTCGGCGGCCAGGTCCGCGGCCGGCCGTGCCACGCCGATGAAGTCGACGGGCACGAGCTGGGTGCCCTGGTGGAGCAGCTGGAAGAAGGCGTGCTGTCCGTTCGTGCCGGGCTCGCCCCAGTAGACCTCGCCGGTCGGATAAGTAACGTCCGAACCGTCGAGGCGCACGGACTTGCCGAGGGACTCCATGGTGAGCTGCTGCAGGTAGGCGGGGAACCGGTGGAGGTCCTGGGAGTAGGGGATGACGGCCTTGGACTGCGCGCCGAGGAAGCACGTGTACCAGATCCCGAGCAGCGCCATGAGGACCGGCGCGTTGTGCTCGGGCGCCTCGGTGGCGAAGTGCAGATCCATGGTGTGGAAGCCCTCGAGCATCTCGACGAACGCCGCCGGGCCCGCCGTGATCATCACCGACAGACCGATCGCGGAAGACACCGAGTAGCGGCCGCCGACCCAGTCCCAGAAACCGAACATGTTGTCCGGGGCGATGCCGAAGTCGGCCACCTTGTCCGCGGCGGTCGACACAGCGACGAAGTGAGAGGCGATCGCGTCCTCCGACCTCAGGGCCTCGATGAAGTGCCGCCGCGCCGCATGCGCGTTGGCCATCGTCTCCTGCGTGGTGAACGTCTTGGAGGCGACCACGACCAGTGTGGTGGCCGGATTGATCTCGGCGAGGGTGGCGGTGAGGTCCGCAGGGTCGACGTTCGAGACGTAGCGCGCGCGGATCCCGGCGGTCTGGAGATCGCGTAGCGCGGCGTCCACCATCACCGGGCCGAGGTCCGAGCCGCCGATGCCGATGTTGACCACCGTGTCGATCCGCTCGCCCGTGTACCCGGTCCACTCGCCCGAGCGGACGCGGTCGGCGAGATCGGTCATGCGCGCCAGGACCGCGTGGACGTCGGCCACCACGTCGGAGCCGTCGACGACGAGCTCGGCATCGGCCGGGAGCCTGAGCGCCGTGTGGAGGACGGACCGGTCCTCGGTCGTGTTGATGCGGTCGCCCCGGAACATTGCCGCTCGCTGCGCCGGAAGCCTGGCGGCGTGGGCCAGTTCGGTGAGGGCGTGCAGGATCTCGTCGGTGACCAGGTGCTTGGACAGGTCCACGTGCAGGTCGCCCGCCGTGACCGACATCCGGCGACCGCGTTCGGGATCGGCGTCGAACAGTTCGCGCAACGTCACCTCGCCGATCGAGGGGACCAGACCCTCGACCGCTGCCCACTGCTCCGTCGTGCTGATGTCGGTCATGGCTGCGAGATTAGCCGGGAATACGAACGCGCTGCCCACTGTTCAGGGGATGTGACCCCCGTAACTCCAGCCGATTCTGCACCGGCCTTCCCCATCGCCTCCTCTGTTACCGCGCAGGCCGAGCGCCTCGTCGCATTCCGCGTGCCGGAGTTCGCCGGGATCGGTGCCGATCAGCTGCGGGACCACGCCCGCACGCTGGTCGCCGAATCCGGTGACGGGCGGGACGAAGGCGGAGCAGTTCTGGCCGTCCACCCCTCACTCCTGTCGGCCGCGCGACTGGCCGCCCTCATGCGCCGCGACGGGAAGGCGGGCTTCGTCGTCGTCGACATGACCGACCTCGCCGACTTCACACCCACCGACGACATCACACTCCCCGACGCGCCGCTGTACCTTCTCGGCGACGTCACCCGCGGTGACGACATGCTGGACTGGACCCCCACCGACGCGCACGCGGAACTGACCGCCCGCGGACGCACACCGCTGACCGTCTCCGAGGGGATCAGCTGGGTCCTGCAGCAACCCGACGCGCTCGAGCCGGGCGCGTGCTTCATGTGCATCGGCTCGCGCAAACCCAAGCCGACCGGCGGGCTCGACTCCCGCACTCCCGCGCTGTGGATCAGCGGCGGCACCGGACGCGACGGCAAGGAGAACAAGGGCGCGCCCAAGGTGGGGTGGTGCTGGGCGGGCAACCACCACACATGGCTGGGCTTCGCGTCGACGTCCGGCAGGCGGGGACCGGTTCAATAGGCGGGTCGCCTAGTACCCCAACCGGCCGCGGCCCAGGCGGAGGAGCATCCCGGCGAGCGTCTGGCCCTCCTCGCCGAGGGATGCGAAGCGCTCGTAGACCTTGAGCTCGCGCGTGTGCACGAGCTTGGTGCCGCCCGACTGCATACGCGTGCGGCCGATGCGGCGGGAGATCTCGCTGCGGCGGGTGATGGCGTCGAGGATCTCGGCGTCCAGACGGTCGATCTCCAGCCGCAGTTCCTGGATCTCGGCCTCGGACAGCGGATCGTCGGTGCCGGCGGGGTCGGTGCTCATGGAGCGAATTATCCCACTGCACCCCGGAGCGACCGAACAACCGTCTAATGTTTGCGCCCGTGGAAGAAATCAACTCGTTTCTCGCCGACATCGGATCGGTGATCTGGGGGCCGTTCGTCCTCATCCCGCTGCTGCTGGGCACCGGCCTTTTCCTCACCATCCGACTGCGGGCGTTGCAGTTCCGCAAGCTCGCCCCCGCGCTGCGGCTCGGCCTGGTCAAGCGGAAGGACGACGGCGGCGAGGGCGACATCTCGCAGTACCAGGCGCTCACCACGGCGCTGGCGGCCACGGTCGGCGTCGGCAACATCGTCGGCGTCGCCACCGCGATCGCGCTCGGCGGGCCGGGTGCGCTGTTCTGGATGTGGATCACCGCGCTCGTCGGCATGGCGTCCAAATACTCCGAGGCCTTCCTGGGCGTGCGCTACCGCGTCACCGACGCGCGCGGCGAGCAATCCGGCGGCCCGCAGTACTACCTCCACCGTGGCTTCGCCGAGATCTTCGGCCGTACCGGCGGGCGGGTCGGCCTGGTCCTGTCAATCGTGTTCGCGGTGTTCGCCGTCCTGGCCAGCTTCGGCATCGGCAACATGACCCAGGGCAACGCCGTGGCCACCCAGCTGGAGAACTCGTTCGGTGTCTCCCACGTGACCACCGGCATCGTCCTCTTCGTCCTGACGGGCGCCGTGCTCCTCGGCGGCATCAAGTCGATCGGCCGGGTCACCGCCGGGTTCGTCCCGCTCATGATCCTGCTCTACATCATCGGCGGGCTCGTGGTGCTGGTCGTCAACGCCGAGCAGATCCCTGCCGCGTTCGCCCTGGTGTTCACCGACGCCTTCACCGGCACCGCGGCCGTCGGTGGCTTCGCCGGCTCCGCGATCCTGTACGCCATCCAGATGGGCGTCGCCCGCGGAATCTTCTCCAACGAGTCAGGCATGGGTTCGGCGGCGATCGCGGCCGCGGCGGCCCGGACCACCCACCCCACCCGGCAGGGTCTGGTCTCGATGACGCAGACGTTCATCGACACGATCATCGTCGTCACCTTCACCGGCCTGGTCCTGGTCACCACCGACGTGTGGCAGGGAGGCGGTGACGTCGCGGGCACGATGACCGCCGACGCCTTCGCCTCGGCGATCCCCGAGGGCGACAAGCTCGTCGCGGTGTCCATCGCGTTCTTCGCCTTCTCCACCATCCTCGGCTGGTCGTACTACGGCGAGCGGTGCATGGAGCGGCTCGTGGGCGCGCGCGGCGTCATCCCGTACCGCATGGTCTTCACCTGCGTGGTGTTCATCGGCGCCGTCACCGAACTCGAGGTGGTGTGGAACTTCGCCGACGTGATGAACGGCCTCATGGCCATCCCGAACCTCATCGGCCTGCTCGTACTGTCCGGGCTGATCGTCCGCGAGACGCGTCATTACCTGGACAATGACCCGCGTCTGGACGCCACTGCCTCGCAGGTCGAGGAGTTCATGGGGGCCCGCACGCGCTGACCACGGGCCGTGTCGGACCGGGTGGGTAGATTGGACCCACGATGACCGACACCGCCTCCGCCCCCGCCCGCCAGCACTCGCCCCACTCGCCCCACTCGGCCCACTCGGCCCACTCAGCCCTCCTTGACGGGCTCAACCCACAGCAGGCCGCCGCGGTCACCCACCGCGGCGGCCCGCTGTTGATCGTCGCGGGCGCGGGGTCGGGCAAGACCAGCGTGCTCACGCGGCGGATCGCCTACCTGCTGGCCGAGGGCGGTGCGCACCCGGGGCAGATCCTGGCCATCACGTTCACCAACAAGGCCGCGGCGGAGATGCGGGAGCGCGTCGCGGCGCTGGTCGGCCCGCACGCCGAGCGGATGTGGGTGGCCACCTTCCACTCGATCTGCGTGCGCATCCTCCGGGCCCAGTCCGCGCTGCTCGGGACCCGCAACTCGAACTTCACGATCTACGACTCGGACGACTCCCGGCGTCTGCTGGGGATGATCGCCAAGGAGCAGCAGCTCGAGGTCAAGAAGTTCACCCCGCGCATGCTCGCCTCGGCCATCTCCAGCCACAAGAACGAGCTGCGCGACCCGGCTGAGGCCATGGACCGGGCGCTCGAGGACTCGGACCGCACCGCGCAGACCGTGGCCGCCGTGTTCACCGAGTACCAGGCGCGGCTGCAGGCGGCCAACGCATTCGACTTCGACGATCTCATCGGTGAGACCGTCGCCCTGTTACGCGCGCACCCGGAGGTCGCCGCGTACTACCGGCGGCGGTTCCGCCACGTCATGGTGGACGAGTACCAGGACACCAACCACGCGCAGTACGTCCTGGTCCGCACCCTCGTGGGCGGCACGGCGTCCGACGACGACGAGGTGGGCGTCCCCCCGGCCGAACTCTGTGTGGTGGGTGACGCGGATCAGTCGATCTACGCGTTCCGCGGGGCCACGATCCGGAACATCGAGGACTTCGAGCACGACTACCCCGACGCCCGGTCCATCCTGTTGGAGCAGAACTACCGCTCCACCCAGACCATCCTCTCGGCCGCCAACGCCGTGATCGCGCGGAACGCCGGGCGGCGCGAGAAGAACCTGTGGACCGCCGAGGGTGCCGGCGAGCTGCTGGTGGGGTACGTCGCGGACAACGAGCACGACGAGGCGAGGTTCATCGCCGGGGAGATCGACCGCTTGGTGGACGCGGGGGAGGCTTCGTACTCCGACGTCGCTGTGTTCTACCGGACCAACAACTCCTCACGCGTGATCGAGGACGTGTTCGTCCGCCTCGGCCTGCCGTACAAGGTCGTCGGCGGTACGCGCTTCTACGAGCGTAAGGAGGTGCGCGACGTGGTCGCCTACCTCAAGGTGCTGAACAACCCGGACGACGCGGTGGCGATCCGGCGTATCCTCAACACCCCGCGGCGCGGAATCGGCGACCGGGCCGAGGCGTGCGTCGTGGTCCACGCCGAGCAGCGCGGGATCGGTTTCGCGCAGGCCTTGCGCGACGCGGCGGAGGGGAAGGTCTCGCTGCTGCCTTCGCGTTCGGTCAAGGCGATCGCCGGGTTCGTCGAGATGCTCGACGACCTGCGCGGGCGCCTCGACGGCGACGACCACGCCGGCGGGCACGACTCCGCGCCCGACGTGGGCGCGCTCGTGGAGGCGGTACTCGAGCGCACCGGCTACCGCGCCGAGCTGGAGGCGTCCAACGATCCGCAGGACGCGGCGCGACTCGACAACCTCAACGAGCTGGTGGGCGTGGGGCGGGAGTTCTCGTCCGAGGCGGCGCTCCAACGCTCCGCCCGCGAGCAGGGCTTCGTGGAGGAGGCCGACGCGGACCCGGACCTGGACGAGGGTCTCGCCGAGCCGGGGTCGCTGGCGGCGTTCCTGGAGCGCGTGTCGCTGGTGGCCGACGCGGACGAGATCCCCGACGACGATCAGGGGCAGGTCACACTCATGACCCTGCACACCGCAAAGGGCCTGGAGTTCCCGGTGGTGTTCCTCATCGGTATGGAGGACGGACTGTTCCCGCACATGCGGGCGCTGGGCGATCCAGCGGAGCTGTCCGAGGAGCGGCGGCTGGCCTACGTCGGCATCACCCGCGCCCGGCGGCGTCTGTACCTGACGCGGGCCATGATGCGCTCGTCGTGGGGCCAGCCCATGACCAACCCGGGGTCGCGGTTCCTGGAGGAGATCCCCTCCGAGGCGATCGAGTGGCAGCGGGAGGAGCCCGCCGGCGGGGCCGGGTTCGGGGACGACGACTCGTACGCCCCGCGGCGGCGCTTCGGCGGCAGCTCCGGTGGATTCAGTTCCGGCGGCGGCTCCGGTGGACGGTCGCCCGGGATCCCGCGCGCGAAGCCGTCCGCGCCCGCGCTGGAGTTGGCGCCGGGTGACCGGGTCACGCACGACAAGTACGGCCTCGGCAAGGTGCTCTCCTGCGACGGCAGCGGTCCGCGCGCCACGGCGACCATCGACTTCGGTGCCTCCGGGAAGGTGCGGCTCATGCTCATCGGGGGCGTCCCCATGCAGAAGCTCTGAGCGCCGCAGGAGCTCTGACGCGGAAGGGGGACCACCGGGCGCTCACCGTCGCGGTACTTCAGCAGCACCAGGGTCGCATGTCCAGGCTTTGCGCGCCCTCCACCTCCGCGAGGACGACGGTGGAGCCGACGCTGGTCATGGCGACCGGTCGCGGCGCCGATCGGGCCCGCGCCGACCACGGCGACGTCGGGATGAGTCGTGTCCTCGTGAGCGGGTTCCCCTCCCGGTGCGCCGGTGACCTGTCCTAGCGGAGAATGTCATGCAGGTGGTTTTGGAAGCCCGGATTGTGTCGATAAGAATGTGTAAACGCTTTTATCACTCGATCGGGGGCGGAGGTGCGGCCGGGTGGAGACCGAGAAAGGACGGGCGCGGGTACGCGCAGGTGGGCGCAGCGAGAAGGTGCGTCAGTCGGTGGGGGAGGCGACACTCGGCTACCTGGCTGAGGGGCATCTGACCTTCAGTATCGTCGACGTCGCGGCGCGAGCGGGGGTGGGTCGGCGGACGGTCTACCGGTGGTGACCGACTCGTCACGATCTGCTCGTCGAGGCCCTGCGGACCCATGGGCGGCGGGCGCCGGTCGTCGAAGCCTCCGGCTCGTGGGAGGAGAATCTCCGGGCGCTCGCGCACCGGCTCGCTGAGTTCGCCGCGGGGCCGGTCGAGGGCGCGATCGCCGCGATCATGGCGGGCGGCCAGCATCCGGAGTTCAACCAGACGGTGCTGGATCTGTGGCGGCCGGCGATGGAGTCGTGGCATCGACTGGTGCACGTCGCCGCGGAGAGGGGCGAGGTCGCGGAGGGGCTCGACCCGCGCACGGTGGTCGACACACTCCTCGCGCCGATCATCTTCACGCCCCTGGCGATGCGCCGCCCGATGGACGCGCCCGAGGTGGACGCGTTGGTCGACCTACTGCTCAGCGGATCGCGGGCCCGGTGAGGCGGTGGTAGCCGGGCAGCGAGGGCGGGTGTGCTCAGTTGCCGAGCGAGCCGTGGGCGTGGTCGTGGGAGCCGGCGAGGCTGCCCGTGGCCAGGTCGAGACCGTGCTGGGCGAGCCACACGACCGGGTCGACGTAGTCTTTGCCGCCGTTGACCAGGACCTCGAAGTGCAGGTGGGTGCCGGTGGAGAACCCGAGGTTACCCATTCCGGCGATCTGCTGGCCGGCGTACACGCGCTGGCCCTTCTGGACGTCGAGCCGCTCCATGTGGCCGTAGACGGTCATCGTGCCGTCGTCGGACATGATGCGGATCCAGTTGCCGAAGCCCTGGGCGGGACCAGCGTCGATCACGACGCCGTCGGTCGCCGCCAGGATCGGCGTCCCGTTGACGTTGGCGATGTCGATGCCCTGGTGCATCGTGCCCCAGCGCATCGCGTACGGCGAGGTGAACGAGCCGAACGCGGGGAGGGAGACCTTCGGCCGCCGGGCCTGCTCCTCGGCGATCTCACGCTGCGCGTTGATCTCCGTGCCCGCGTAGAGCATGGCCGACTGGATGTTCTCGGTGTCGGTTTCCCCGACGGAGGCGGGGACCACGACGGGCGCGGGTGCGGACGGTGTCGCCGGCGTGGAGGTGCCGGGCGCCGCGGGGCTCGTGGTGGCGGGGGCCGGCTCGCCGTTGGCCAGCAGGGCGATGTCGCCGGCCTCGGCCGAGTGCGTGCCGGTAGCGTTGAGCGCGGAGCCCGCCGAGGCGGCGGAGACCGCGGCGCCCGCGGCCACGGCGAGGACGGCGGCGCGACCGCGCAGGGCGGTCGGCGGCGCGGGCATCCGGTGGCGGCCGACGCGATGCGCACCGGCCGGAGGAATGACGACAGGAGTCGCTGCTACTTCCTGATGCGACTCTCTCACCGTGGTCGTTTCCCCTCTGTCGTCGCGCCGTGATCTTTTCGTGATGAACGTCGTCCAAGGTAACGGACCGGCAACGGCCTCGCAAGGCGGCGACCGCCCCGCGGGAGCGGAGTGCATCACACCGGTGTGACTCGCGTGGTTCGAGGGGTTTGAAGGATCCCGAGGGGGCCCAGAGAGCGTCGGCGATCGCGCCCGGGCTGACGCGCGCTGTGATTCAGTGCACATACATACACACACATACCCCCGGGGTGCGACGGGCGACACACCGCGCGCCTAGGATGAGGCAGGACTCGGCTTTACAACGGGGCCGGGCGAATCTACCCACGTCAAGATGGTGAGCTGATGGATCTCTTTGAATACCAGGCAAAGGCTCTTTTCGCGAAGCATGACGTGCCCACCACCCCGGGGCGCGTCGCGGAGACCGCGGAGGAGGCCGAGAAGGTCGCGGCCGAGATCGGCAAGCCTGTTGTCGTCAAGGCCCAGGTGAAGGTCGGTGGCCGTGGTAAGGCCGGCGGCGTGAAGCTGGCAGAGGATGCCAAGGAGGCTCGAGCCCGGGCCGAGGACATCCTGGGCCTGGACATCAAGGGCCACATCGTCAAGAAGCTGCTGGTCGCCGAGGCCAGTGACATCGCGGAGGAGTACTACATCTCCTTCCTTGTCGATCGCGCTAACCGCAACTACCTGGCCATGTGCTCGGTCGAGGGCGGCGTCGAGATCGAGCAGGTCGCCGAGGAGTCCCCGGACCGGCTCGCGAAGATCAACATCGACCCCACCGAGGGCGTCGACGTGGCCAAGGCCCGCGAGATCGCGAAGGCCGGCCACCTGCCGGAGGAGGTGCTGGACGCCGCCGCGGTGACCATCGCCAAGCTGTACGAGGTCTTCGTCAAGGAGGACGCCACCCTGGTTGAGGTCAACCCGCTCGTGCGCACGCCGAACGACGAGATCCTCGCGCTCGACGGCAAGGTGACGCTGGACGAGAACGCCGAGTTCCGTCACAAGGACACCTTCGCCGACTTCGCCGATGCGGGCACCACCGATCCGCTCGAGCAGAAGGCCGCCGAGAACGGCCTCAACTACGTCAAGCTCGACGGCGAGGTCGGAATTATCGGCAACGGCGCCGGCCTGGTCATGTCGACCCTCGACGTCGTCGCCTACGCAGGCGAGAACCACGGTGGCGTCAAGCCCGCCAACTTCCTCGACATCGGCGGCGGCGCGTCCGCCGAGGTCATGGCCAACGGTCTCGACGTCATCCTCGGCGACGAGCAGGTGAAGAGCGTGTTCGTCAACGTCTTCGGCGGCATCACCGCCTGCGACGCGGTGGCGAACGGCATCGTCAAGGCCCTGGAGATCCTGGGCGACGAGGCCAACAAGCCGCTCGTCGTGCGTCTGGACGGCAACAACGTCGAGGAGGGTCGCAAGATCCTCGCCGAGGCGAACCACCCGCTCGTCACCCTGGCCGACAATATGGACTCCGGCGCCGACAAGGCCGCCGAGCTGGCCGCCAAGTAAGAAGCAGAGGACCTTACACACATGTCGATCTTCCTCAACAAGGACAGCAAGGTCATCGTCCAGGGCATCACCGGCGGCGAGGGCACCAAGCACACGGCCCGCATGCTCGCGGCCGGCACCCAGATCGTCGGTGGCGTCAACGCCCGCAAGGCCGGCACCACCGTGTCCCACAAGGACGCCGACGGCAACGACATCGAGCTGCCCGTCTTCGGTTCCGTGAAGGAGGCCATGGAGGCCACCGGTGCCGACACGACGATCCTGTTCGTACCGCCGCCGTTCACCAAGGACGCCATCATCGAGGCCGTGGACGCGGAGATCCCGCTCGCCGTGGTCATCACCGAGGGCGCGCCGGTCCTGGACACCGCCACCGCGTGGAACTACAACCTCGCCAAGGGCGGCAAGACCCGCATCATCGGCCCCAACTGCCCGGGCATCATCACACCGGGTGAGTCGCTGGTCGGCATCACCCCGGCCAACATCACCGGCAAGGGCCCGGTCGGTCTCGTGTCCAAGTCGGGCACCCTGACCTACCAGATGATGTACGAGCTGGCCGACTACGGCTTCTCGACCGCCATCGGCATCGGCGGCGACCCGATCATCGGCACCACGCACATCGACTGCATCGAGGCCTTCGAGAACGACCCGGAGACCAAGGTCATCGTGATGATCGGCGAGATCGGCGGCGACGCCGAGGAGCGTGCGGCCGACTACATCAAGGGCAACGTCACCAAGCCGGTCGTCGGCTACGTTGCGGGCTTCACCGCCCCCGAGGGCAAGACGATGGGCCACGCCGGCGCGATCGTGTCCGGCTCGGCCGGCACCGCGCAGGCCAAGAAGGAGGCCCTCGAGGCCGCGGGCGTGAAGGTCGGCAAGACGCCGTCCGAGACCGCCCAGCTCGCCAAGGAGATCCTCGACGCCCTGTGATCCACCCGCGGCGGCCCCGTGAGGGGCGGCCGTGCGTGAGGGTTCCCGCGACCCCCGTCATCCCCGGATGGCGGGGGTCGCGGCGTGCCGGGGGTGGGCATGTCGGACCGGCTCTCTACGGTGGTCAGCGTGAGTCCCCCACGCGTCATCCGGCCCGCCGCCCGACGGTCTCCCGCGGGCGCCCGTTCGCTGCTGTGGACGGCGGCGGCTGCGGCACTTCCCGTCATCGTCACCGTGCTCGTGTTGGCCGCCTCGACCCTGGCGACTCTGGTGTTCACCTCCGACGGGTTCGACTCGTTGTTCCCGGTGGTCGCGGTGGAGTGGTTGGTGCTCAACCGCGTCCCGCTGGTGGTGGACACCATCGAATTAGGATTCCTCCCGCTGCTGCCGCCGGTGCTCTACGTGGCGGTGTTGGCGCGGCAGACCCGCGCGGTGCTGGCGGACGTGGAGCAGCCGGGCGCGCGCGAGGCCGGAGCGGCGGTGGCCGGCGTGACGGTGGCGGGTCTGCTGCTCACCGGGCTGGCGACGCTACTCGTGGGCTCCGCGGCGTCGGACTTCGCGGTGCGGGAGTCGTCCCTGCCGTCGGCGTTGGGGTGGACGGCGGCCGTGGCGATCGCCGGGGCGGGCCTGGGGGTGTGGCTGTACTTCCGGCGCGGCCTGCGCGAGGTCGTTCCGCTGTGGGTTCGCGGCGGCGTCCACCTGGGCGCGGCGTTCGTCGCCGCGGCCTCGGCGGTCGCGACCCTGCTGGTCCTTGTCGGCCTCGTGGCGGCGTGGGAGCCCGTCGCGGCGGCGCTGGGGATCGGAAAGGACGTCGTGGGGACGGCTGCGCTCACCGCGATCTCGGCGGCGTATCTGCCCAACGTGGTGATCGGCGCGGTGTCCGTGCTCGTGGGCGGAGAAGCTCACCTTGGCCAGGCCTCGTACAGCGTCTTCGCGGTGTCGCGCGGACCGATGCCGGACGTCCCGCTGGCGGCCGTGCTGCCCACCACCAACCCGCACTGGGCGGTGCAGGGTCTGTTGCTGGTGACGGTTGTCGTGGCGGCGGCGTTAGCGCGGTCGGTTGCGCACTGGTTCCGGACGACCGGCGACGCGGTGAAGGCGGCGTGGCTGGCCGCCGCGATCGTGGCCCTGGTGATCGCTCTGAGTCCGGTCGTGGCCGGGGGCGAGCTCGGTGTTCTCGGCACGGTGGGCACGGGGTCGCTCATCGCGGCGGCGATGGGCCTGCTGCTGTTCGGCATCATCGGGTCGGCGACCATCGCCCTGTCGCTGGCGGGCCTGACGCGGCGCCGGGAGCGCGCGGAGAGCGAGCTCGAGCGTCGCCGCCGCCGTGCGGGGACGATGTCCGACGATGTGGTCGACCCGTCCGGCGCCGATGAGGACGACGACGAGGACGACGAGGTCGATCACTTCCGAGCCGGCACCGATCACCCCGAGGACGTGGAGGCCGACCTCGACGGGGCCACGGGATCCGACACCGCGGTGGAGACGGACCCGCCATCGGGTGCGGCAGCCGAGGACCCGCCTGTCGCGGACGAGACGGAAGACGAGCAGGAAGGGGAGACGGCAGGGGAGTCGAGTGAGGAGCCGGGGCCCGCTGAGGAGCCCGACGCCGAGCCCGCCGCGGACGATTCGGCCGGTCTGCCTGACGAGGAGCCGAGACCGGCCGACTAGACTGCCCTGACGAGGCCCGCGCGACCGGCGGGCCGCCGGATCGACGGGCGGGAGCGCAGCAGGTGGCGGGTACCGAGTCCTCCGGCGACGGGTCCTGCGGGATCGTGCTGCTGGCCTCCGGCTCCGGCACCCTCGCCCAGAGTGTCCTCGACGCCGCCGCGGCGGGCGACTGCCCGTACCGCGTCATCGCGCTGGTCTCCGACCGCGCCTGCGAGGCCGTCGCCCGCGCCGACCGCGCCGGCATACCCACCGCCGTCCTCCGTCCCGGTGACCATCCGGACCGCGCCGCCTGGGACCTCGCCCTCGCCGAGGCCGTGGCACGGTTCGCGCCCGACTGGGTCGTGTCGGCCGGGTTCATGCGCATCCTCGGCGCCGAGTTCCTGGGTCGCTTCGCCGACCGCGTCGTCAACATCCACCCCGCGCTGCTGCCGTCGTTCCCCGGCGCGCACGCCGTCCGCGACGCGCTCGCGTACGGGGTACGGGTCACCGGCTGCACCGTGCACCTGGTCGACGTCGGGGTCGACACGGGCCCGGTGATCGCCCAGCGCGCCGTCGAGATCCTCCCCGACGACACCGAGCCCACCCTCCACGAACGCATCAAGGTCGTCGAGCGCGAACTGCTCGTCGACGTCCTCGCGGCCGCCGCCCGCGGCCGACTCCACATCGAAGGTCGAAAGGTGCACCTGAAGTGACCGACTCCCGCAGGCCCGTCCGCCGTGCCCTCATCAGCGTCTACGACAAGACCGGGCTGGAAGAACTCGCCCGGGGGCTTGCCGACGCCGGGGTCGAGATCGTCTCCACCGGCTCTACCGCCCAGCGCATCGCGGACGCCGGGATCGCCGTGACGCCCGTCGACGCGCTGACCGGGTTCCCGGAATGCCTCGAGGGTCGGGTCAAGACCCTGCACCCGCGGGTCCACGCCGGCATCCTGGCCGACACCCGCAAGCCCGAGCATCTCGAGCAGATCGAGGGCCTCGGCGTGCAACCGTTCGAGCTCGTCGTCGTCAATCTCTACCCCTTCACCGACACCGTCGCCTCCGGCGCCGACTACGACGCCTGCGTCGAGCAGATCGACATCGGCGGACCGTCCATGGTCCGCGCGGCGGCCAAGAACCATCCCTCCGTCGCGGTCCTGGTGGACCCCGCCGGCTACGGCGACGCGCTGGAGGCCGTCGCCGCGGGCGGGTTCACGCTCGAGCAGCGCCGCCGCCTCGCCGCCGCCGCGTTCCGGCACACCGGCGCCTACGACGTCGCCGTGGCCACCTGGATGACCGAGCAGACCACCGGCGCGGACGAGGGCTACCCGGTCTGGCAGGGCCAGAGCCTCGACCTCGTGGCCACCCTGCGCTACGGCGAGAACCCGCACCAGAGTGCCGCCCTCTACACCGACGCCGCTGCCGCGCCGGGCCTCGCGCAGGCCAGCCAGCTGCACGGCAAGGAGATGAGCTACAACAACTACGTCGACGGCGACGCCGCGTGGCGCTCCGCCTTCGATCACGCCGAGCCGTGCGTGGCGATCATCAAGCACGCCAACCCGTGTGGCATCGCGATCGGCACCGACATCGCCGCCGCTCACCGCGCCGCTCACGAGTGCGACCCGGTCAGCGCCTTCGGCGGTGTGATCGCCGCGAACCGCGAGGTCAGCGTCGAAATGGCTGAGCAGGTCGCCGAGATATTCACTGAGGTGATCATCGCGCCGTCGTACGCCGACGGCGCCGTGGAGATCCTCCAGCGCAAGAAGAACATCCGGATCCTCGAAGCGCAGCCGCCCGTCGGTGAGGAGATCGAGCGCAAGCAGATCTCCGGCGGCGTGCTCGTGCAGCAGCGCGACGCCCTCGACGCCGACGGCGACGTCGTGGCCGGCTGGACCAAGGCCTGCGGCGTCGACGCCGACGAGCAGACCCTCCGCGACCTGCTGTTCGCGTGGCGCGCCTGCCGGGCGGTCAAGTCCAACGCCATCCTGCTCGCCCAGTCCGGCGCGACCGTCGGCGTGGGCATGGGCCAGGTCAACCGAGTCGACTCGGCGCGGCTCGCCGTGCAGCGCGCGGGGGAGCGGGTCACCGGTTCCGTGGCCGCCTCGGATGCGTTCTTCCCCTTCGCCGACGGGCTCCAGGTGCTCGCCGAGGCCGGCGTCCGCGCGGTGGTCCAACCCGGCGGCTCCGTGCGCGACGCGGAGGTGATCGAGGCCGCCGAGAAGGCCGGGATCACCATGTACTTCACCGGCGCCCGGCACTTCTTCCACTGACATGGCGGGCACCGGTGCGGCGGGCAGCGGGGCGGGCGGCAGCGGGGCAGTCGACGGGGCAGTCGGTGCGGCCCCGCTGACCCCGCGCGCCCAGGCCAAGGCGCGACGGCGGGGCGAGATCCTCGCCGCCGCGGCCCGACTCATGGCCCGCCGCGGATTCCACGCCGTGCGCCTCGATGACATCGGCGCCGAAGTGGGAATCTCCGGCCCCGGCATGTACCGCTACTTCTCCTCCAAAGAGGACGTGCTCGCCGAGATGCTGCTCGACATCTCCCGGCGGCTGCGCGACGGCGGTCGCGCGGCGGTGGAGCGCGGCGGCGACCCGGACCGGGTCCTCGACGCCCTGCTCGCCGTCCACGTCGACTTCGTGGCCACCGAGCCCGACCTCATCAGCGTCCAGTTCCGAGACCTCGGATCACTCCCGGCCGCGCCCAGGCACGAGGTGCGGACCCTGCAGCGTGAGTACGCCGAACTGTGGGTCGACGCTCTCGTGCGCCTGCGGCCCGAGTTGTCCTCCACGCAGGCGCGCGCGCACGTGCACGCGGTGTTCGGGCTGCTCAACTCGAGCCCGCGCCTGCCGGCGATGGCCGAGGCCGACCTGCGCGCCGTCCTCACCACGATGGCGTCGGCGGCCCTGCGGTCGTGACCGCGGGGTGGGGCGCGGCGGCGGGTCGGGCGTCAGCCCAGGGCGAGCCGGAGGCGGGCCATCTCCTCGCGGTAGCGCTCGACGTTCGCCAGCTTGACCTCCTCGTAGCCGCGGACAATGTCCGGCAGCTCGGCCAGCGCCACGGCGGTGCCGCGCCAGGTCGCGTCCCGACCCGCGGGGCCGGTCCGCCGCAGGTCGTCCACGAGCTCGTCGACCAGGGCGCGGTACTCGTCCAGCAGTTTCCGCTCGACCCGGCGGACCACGGCGTAGCCGAACACGTCCAGCGGGGTGCCGCGCAGCCGCTTCATCCGGGCCAGCGCCCGCATCGCCGGCATGGCCTTCGGGCCGAACGAGATCTTCTTCTTCATCCCCAGGGCCCGCAGAGCCGGCGGGTGGAGCTGCAGCCTGGCCACCGCTCCCTCGCCCCAGTCCTCGTCCAGCTGCGCCGCGAACTCCGGATCGATCGCCAGGCGGGCCACCTCGTACTCATCTTTGTACGCCATGAGCTTGAACAGGTTCCGGGCCACGGCCAGCGTGAGCTGCTCGGACGCCGGGCCCGTCGCGATGCCGTCCTGCAGTGATTCGACCTGCAGTGACTCGGCATCGCGCACCGCCTCCACCCGCCGGACGTAGTCGGCGGCGTACGCCTCGTCCTGGTACCCGATGAGCTCGTCGACCCGCCGGGCCACCACGGCGCGCAGTTCGTCTGAGGCCTCCGCGCCGAGCCCGTCGAGCACGCGCGCGGCGGCGGGGGAGGGCTGGTGCGGCCCGGAGGTGGCGGCGGCCGCCGGGCGGTGGAGCGTGTCGAGCAGCGCGGACAGGGCCTGCGGGTCCGCGACGGACTGCCGGCCGCGGCGGAACGCCTGGAGGTTCGACTCGACCGCGACGCCGTTGAGTTCGACGGCGCGCTCGACCGACTCGGCCGAGATGGGCAGGGCACCGCTCTGGTACGCCGCGCCCACCATGAACATGTTGGCCGTCTGCGTGGAGCCGAAGAGCTTCTCGGCGAGCTCACCCGGGTCCAGGTAGATGCCGCGTGCACAGGCCCGGTCGATCGCGGACTGGATGTCCGAGGTAGCGGGGTAGTGCTCGGAGGTGTCGATCACCATCTTCCCGGTGGGAATCCGCGTGGTCGACACGACCGCCGTCGTTCGCTCGGGGTGGGCGACCTCGAGGTGCTTGTCGTCCGCACCCACGAGCCCGTCGCAGCACAGGTAGAGGTCGCAGTCGCCGGCGCCGATCTTGGGGGGTTGCTCCACGGGCGACCGGGAGACGCGGACGTCCGAGACGACCGCGCCGCCCTTCTGGGCGAGGCCGGTCATGTCGAGTGTCCTGGCAGAGTTGCCGTCGAGTACGGCCGCGGTGGCCAGCACCGCCGATACGGTGACGATCCCGGTCCCGCCGATGCCCGTCAGCCGCAGTGAGAATCCGCGCCCCGCGTCGATGTCGGCCGGCTCGGGTTCGGGAAGGTCCGCCCCGCCCAGGGACGGCGCAGTGGCCACCCGTTCGGTGCGGGCGCCGGGCACGACGGTGACGAACGCAGGGCAGTCGCCCTGCAGGCAGGAGAAGTCGAAGTTGCACGTCGACTGGTCGATCTGGGTCTTACGCCCGAATTCGGTGTCGACCGGGTGGACGGACAGGCAGTTGGACTTCTTGCCGCAATCGCCGCACCCCTCGCAGATGCGCTCGTTGATCACCACGCGCCGCTCCGGCGTGGGGTAGTCGCCGCGCTTGCGGTGGCGGCGCTTCTCCGCGGCGCAGTACTGATCGTGGACCAGCACCGTCACACCGGGCACCGCGGCGAGTTCCTGCTGGACCTCGAGGGTCTCCGTGCGGTCGCGGACCTCCACGCCGCGCGGCAGTCCGCGGGCCCGGGTCGCCTTGACATCGTCGGTGGTGACGACGATCTTCGCGACCTTCTCCGCCTGCAGCAGGCTCACGATCTCGGGCAGGCTCATCTCGCCGACCGGGTCCTGCCCGCCGGTCATGGCGACCGTGCCGTTGTAGAGCAGCTTGTAGGTGATGTTGTCCCCGGAGGCCACCGCCGCCCGCAGGGCCAGCGACCCCGAGTGCATGAATGTGCCGTCACCGACGTTCTGCACCATGTGCCGCTCGTCGAGGAACGGCGCCATCCCCGTCCACTGAATCCCCTCGCCGCCCATCTGGGTGACGCCGGTGACGTGGCCGACCTGCTGCTCGTCCATCATGAGAACCATCGCGTGGCAGCCGATCCCGCCGCCGACGAGCGTCCCGTCGGCGACCTTGGTCGAGCTGTTGTGCGGGCACCCCGAACAGAAATACGGGGTGCGCGACGCCGCGAGCGGCAGCGCTATGCGGGTGCGGGCGCGGCCCGGGCCGTCGAGCCAGGCGCCGGCGGAGGTGATCCCGTGGACGGTGCCGAGCCGCTGCGCGAGTCCGCGGGTCACCGAGTCCACATCGAGCTCGCCGAAGCGGCTGAACAGCGTCGCCCCGTCCTCGTGTGCCTTGCCGACGACGTTCGCCACCCCGGGTTTACGGAATTGGATGTCCCGGATCATGGTCTCGATGAAGTCCCGCTTCTCCTCCACGACGATCACCTCGTCGAGCCCGGACATGAACTCGTCGAGGATCGTGCGCTCGAGCGGGTAGATCATCCCGAGCTTGAGGATCCGGATCCCCCGTCGGCCCAGTTCGTCGTCGCCGATCCCGAGCCTGCGCAGCGACTCCCGCACGTCGAGGTACGTCTTGCCCGCCGCGACGATTCCGATCCGGTCGTCGGCGGTCGACTGCACGATCTGGTTGAGCCGGTTGAGGCGTGCGTACTCCAGAGCGCGGGGAAGGCGGATGGTGAGCTGGTTCTGCTCGAGCTCCATGAGGTTCGAGCCAAGGAGGTGCCCCGAGGGCACGTGCGGACTGGTGCCGAGATCGCCGTAGACCGGCAGGATCCGGTCAGGGTCCACGAGCGCGGTCGACGAGGCGTCCGCCACGTGCGCGGAGATCTTCAGCGCCGACCACAGTCCGGAGACGCGGGAGAGGATCGCCGCATGTACGCCGAAGTCCAACACGTCCTGCGAGTCAGCGGGATACAGGGTGGGCATGTAGAGGTCGGCGAGAGCGAGCTCAGACGCGCACGGCACCGTCGACGACTTGGCCCCCGGGTCGTCGCCCACCATCACCACGGCCCCCCCGTTGGGGTCGGTGCCGATGAGGTTGGCGTGCCGGAGGGCGTCGGTGGCCCGGTCCAGGCCGGGCGCCTTGCCGTACCAGTAACCCACCACGCCCTGCAGCGGGGTGCCGCGGGTGTGGGCGGTCGCGCGCAGGGTGCCGGTGCGGCGCGCCAGTTGCGAGCCCATCACCGCCGTCGCGCCGGCCTCCTCGTTGAGGGCCGGACGGTGCACGATGTCGAACGGGTCGAGGAACTCCGCACGCCGGGCCAGCTCGAGGTCGTAGCCGGCGAGAGGGGAACCCTCGTAGCCGCTCACCAGGCTCGCGGTGAGCAGGTTCTGGCGTCGGTCCAGCCGGGCGCGGTCCCGGACCGTCCGGACGAGCGCCTGGATTCCCGTCAGGTAGATGGTGCCGCTCTCGCGCGTGTAGCGGTCGGAGAGGGAGAACGATCCGGCGTCCGCCCGCCCGAACCGGGGGAGGTCGTCGTGGGTGCCGCTCGAGGGGCCGAGAAGAGAGGTCATGATCAACACCTGGCCTGTGTGACGTCGTGGGTCTCTCCCTCAGGCTAGGACGGAATGTGAGGCGCGTCACGCGGTCATCGATCGGGCGCACACTCTGCACAACCGGAAGCGTCGGTTCCTGAACTAACTGGGCCAGTTGCCCTCTCGTCGTCGTCTACCGTGGACACATGGAACACGCACCCCAGTTGGACGATACGGACCGGCGCCTTCTCCGGGTGGTCATGGCCGACCCCCGGGTCGGCGTCCGCGAGTTCTCCCGACGGCTCGGGGTGGCCCGGGGCACCGCGCAGGCGCGGCTCGACAAGCTGGAGGCCCGCGGCGTCCTCGCCTCCTGGGCGCCCAGGCTGGACCCCGCCGCCCTCGGCTACCCGCTCGGCGCGCTGGTCCACATCCAGCTGGCGCAGGCGGAGCTCGAGTCGACGTGCGCTGGCCTGGCGAAGGTCCGGGAAGTGCTCGAGGTGATGAGCGTGGCGGGGGAGTTCGACCTCGTCTGCCGCGTGGTGGCCCGCGACCACGCTCACCTGGAGGAGTTGTTCAGCGCGATCATCTCGACCCCGGGGGTTCTCCGCACGCGCACCGAGGTGATCCTGCGTCAGCGCGTGGGGCCGCGCGCCACGCAGCTCCTCGGCGACTGAGCCGCGGCGCCCGGCGGGCCCGACGGCTCAGTCGCCACGGCCAGCCGATGTTCTGCACGGCCAGCAGCAGCGGGACGGCGAGCCCCGCGACGACCGCGATCACCGCGGTCCAGAATCCGATGAGGGTCAGGCGCACGAACGTGCGTCGGAAGAAGGTCAACGCCTTGGCGAACGACATGGTCCGGGTGACCGTGTAGGCGGCCATGAATTCCAGCGTCCAGATTGCGGACTGGGGAGGCTGCGCTGTACTCCGGTTGGCCGCCTCTGGTTGGTGGGGTAGCTACTGAACTGGTGAACCATGTGACCGGCGAGGAGCCGCCGGGCGGGCCCGTCAGTCCCAGATGCGAGCGAAGGGGTGGGCCGCCTCGTACTCGGAGGCCAGTTCGAGAAGGATGCGGTCCTGCCCGCGGCGTGCCGAGAGGTGGACGCCGATCGGCATGCCGTCCGGTGCCCGACCCGTGGGCAGCGCTACGGCGGGGGAGCCGGCGACGTTCTGCAGCGGGGTGAAGGTGACCCAGTCGGACACCCGCTCGAGGTGGGTCTCGAACGGCTGGTCGGCGTCCAGGAACCCGACCTCCGGGGTCTCGTGTGCCACCACCGGGTTGAGGTAGATGTCGACATCGCCGAAGCTCGCGTCGAACCGGCGGCGGACTCTGGCCAGCCGCGCGAGTCGGAGGGGCAGGGTCGGCAGGTTCCGCCGGGCCATCGCGGCCAGTCCGAGGGTGAACGGGTCGAGCCGGTCGTGGGCGAACAGCGGATCGAACAGGCGCTTCCCGCCCGCGGCGGTGCTCAGCGCGAGTAGTCCCCAGTAGGCGATGAAGTCATCGCGGAACGTCTCGGCGACGGGCGCCCCCGCGGGGATGATCTCGTGCCCGAGTGCGGACAGTCTCTCGGCGGTCTGCCGCAAGACCGCGAGGCCCGCGGCGTCGGGTGGCCCGCCAGCGGGGCTCGCTTCGACCATCCCGATCCGCAGGCGGCGCCGCGGCGCGCGACGGACGTGCCCGATCGGCGGGACGCCGACCGGGCGATACGCGGACTCGAACGCCGTGAGGAAGGCGACGGTGTCCCGCACCGACCGGGTGACGACCGACTGGGAGATGAGCTTGATGGGCATGGAGGCGGAGAACGACTCGTCGGGGTGCCGGCCCCGGCTCGGTTTGAAGCCGACGAGTCCGGTGACCGCGGCCGGGATACGGATCGACCCGCCGCCGTCGTTGGCGTGGGCGATCGGCAGCGCGCCGGCGGCGACGAGGGCTGATGATCCGCCCGAGGAGCCGCCGCTGGTCCGGCCGGTGTTCCAGGGGTTCCGGGTGACCAGCCCGCCCTGTCTCTCGGTGGCGGCGGTCCAGCCGAACGGTGGCATCGCGGTGGTTCCGACCGGGTTGAGTCCCGTCGCGCGGAACAGTGGCGCGTAGGGGCCGTCCCGTAGGGCCGGGGTGACGGGCACGGCGAGCGAGCCCATCCGCATGGGCGAACCGGCCACCCGGACTGCGTCCTTGAACGCGCTCGGGACGCCGGCCAGTGGGGCGGACAACTCCGAGGAATCGTGCCAGGCGGCGCGGGCGCGGGCGCGGTCGAAGTCGGTGTGGACGAGAGCGCCGAGCGATGGGTCCACCGCTGCGCAGCGTTCGATCGCCGCCTCGAGAAGTTCGGTCGGCGAGACCTCGCGCCGGCGAACCCTCTCGGCCAGGGCCGTGGCGTCGTCGTAGCCGAGCGCGTCGTCGCGGAAGGCGTGCAGTCGCAGTGGGCCGACGGACGGGTCGGCTGCCCGATCGGCAGTATCTATGGCGTCGGTCACGCCCCCACTGTAGGGCGGGGCGGGCTGAGATGTCGGGTACACCTCTTGACAGATACGGCGAGGCCGTGGATCTTAGGAGTTACTAACTAAGGCAAGGGTCACCTAATGCGGCAATCGCATCTGGATCCGAAATTGGAGGTCTCATCGATGACAGCGCACCCGATCGTGTCGAATCCGGTCACCACGGGCGCGCGTCGTCTTCTCGACGGATCGGGTATCGCCACCGTCGCCGTTCGCGGCACCAAGAATCGCTCGGACGTCATGGTCTCGGCGGGGCATCGCTGGATCGGGGAGGGGACTATCGTCGTCACCGGGACCCCGGCGCCCTGGTCCGGTCTGATGGTCGCGCCAGGCGACTCGGTCGAGGTCGTGGTGATGATCGACGAGTTCGCGCCGATCGTCGAGGCCAAGGTGCATGTGGCGAGCCTCTACGGCTTCGGGGTGGCGCGCGCCGCCCGCCAGGGCGAGGGGTGGATCGTCGAGATCGAGGTCGAGCTCGGGGAGGTCGACGTGCGCCGGCTGGGGCATGAGGGCACGGTCGACGCGACCCATCTGGACGCAGTCCCGTCAGACCCGCTGGCATGCGAGACGCCCGGTCTCGCGGACGAGATCCGGTCGCGCTTCGGATCCGACCTGGCGATGCTGGCCGGGTCCGGGGACCCGGCGCAACCGCCGTACGTGCTGGGCGTCGATGCGGAGGGTTTGCATCTGCTGACCGCCCTCGGCTCCGATGCCGATATCATCCACCTGCCGTTCGTGACCCGGGCGGAATGCGCCAACGACGTCGTCCGCGAGATGGGTCAGTACGTGGCCCGCGCCAGCTGAGAGGCGATGCGCCGGCGCGGCATCACGCTGATCAGGCCGGGGTGTAGGTGAGGCAGTCGGCGGTGTCGGCGCCGGCACCGATCTTGACCGACTCCGCGGAGCAGAGCAGGTCCTTGTTGTAGGTGCATTCGACACGCTGGCAGGCGCCGACGTGAGCGCTCGCGGTGGGCAGGCCGCCGCGGACGTCCAGCGAGATGAAGGTGCCGCACTCGGCGTGGTCGGGGGCGCCCGCCACGGTGATCGCGCCCGCGCTGCAGCTCTGGTCGCTGTTGAACGAGCACGCGGTGACGGTGCAGGTGCTGATTCCGGTGAGAGTGGCCATGACGATCGCTCCTCGTGTGGCTGTGGCTGGGTGGTATGCCTCAGAGTCAACACCGAACGGCGAGGGCTTGCAAGCAAGTTGAGGCTGTGCTAAATCAGGCAAGCCTAAACTCTCTACCTGCACGTATGCGACGGATGGCATAGTTTCAGGCTCGCCACGATCCCTTCGTGGGGTGGTGTCACGGGGACCGTTTGCCCCCCTCCATCCGCCCGGAACTCGCCGCCGCGCTGCCGGTGGGCGTCGTAGTGATCCCGCCGCTCCCGTGTATGGCGTCTCGCTCCTGCGGATGTATGGCTGAGCCATCGCCGCCCCTCGGCATGGCGTCCGGCCTGCGCATCGGCGCGCGCGAGACGCCATGGCCGCGCGCTGCTGTATCCGGGCTGGCCGCGCGCTGCTGTATCCGGGCTGGCCGCGCGCGGCTGTATCCGGGTGCGCGACGCGCGGCCGCCCACGGGCCGAGCCAGGGTGTTCCAGGCACCGACCGACGACGAGTCTGGACTTTTGTGAGCCGCGGCACTATCTTCGTTTTCAGTTAATCCGACTTAACTGAAAGGGAGCGGCGCTGATGACTTCCGCGACCACCAATCGCCAGGCCCACGAGGAACTGCTCGCCGACCTCCGCGAGCGCCTCGAGCGGGCCGCGCAGGGCGGCGGGGAGAAGGCCCGCGCGCGCCATCTCGAGCGGGGCAAGCTCCTCGCCCGGCAGCGCGTGGACGTCCTGCTCGACCCGGGCAGCCCGTTCCTCGAGCTCTCGCCGCTGGCCGCCGAGGAGATGTACGGCGGCAAGGCGCCCGCTGCGGGCGTCGTCGCCGGGATCGGGCGGGTCTCGGGCCGTGAGTGCCTGATCATCGCCAACGACGCCACGGTCTCCGGCGGCACGTACTACCCGATGACCGTCAAGAAGCACCTGCGCGGCCAGGAGGTGGCGCTCGCCAACAACCTGCCGTGCATCTACCTCGTCGACTCGGGCGGCGCGATGCTGCTGCAGCAGGACGAGGTCTTCCCGGACCGCGACCACTTCGGCCGGATCTTCTACAACCAGGCGACCATGTCCGCCGAGGGCATCCCCCAGATCGCCGCGGTCATGGGCTCGTGCACCGCGGGTGGCGCCTACGTGCCGGCGATGAGCGACGAGGCCGTCATCGTCCGCAACCAGGGCACCATCTTCCTCGCGGGACCGCCGCTGGTGAAGGCCGCGACGGGCGAGGAGGTCACGGCCGAGGAGCTCGGCGGCGGCGACCTGCACGCCAAGACCTCGGGCGTCGTGGACCACCTCGCCGACGATGACTACGACGCGCTGATGAAGGTCCGCGAGATCGTCGCCACGTGCCCGCCGGCGCCCGAGCCGGACTGGGAGGTGCTCGAGCCCCGCGAGCCCGCGCGCCCCCAGAGCGACCTCTACGACCTCGTCCCCGTCGACTCCCGCAAGCCGTACGACGTCCGCGACATCATCGGCACCATCGTCGACGGCGGCGAGTACACGGAGTTCAAGGAGAACTACGGCACGTCGATGGTCACCGCGTTCGCCCACATCCACGGGCACCCGGTGGGGATCATCGGCAACAACGGCGTCATCTTCTCCGAGTCCGCGCTCAAGGGCGCGCACTTCATCGAACTGTGCGACCGCCGCAAGATCCCTCTTGTCTTCCTGCAGAACATCACGGGTTTCATGGTGGGCCGGCAGTACGAGGCCGGTGGTATCGCCAAGAACGGCGCCAAGATGGTCACCGCGGTCGCGTGTGCCCGGGTGCCCAAGTTCACCGTCGTCGTCGGCGGGTCGTTCGGCGCCGGCAACTACTCGATGTGCGGCCGCGCCTACTCGCCGCGCTTCCTGTGGATGTGGCCCAACGCGCGCATCGCCGTGATGGGCGGCCCGCAGGCGGCGGACACCCTCGCCTCGGTGCGCGCCGCGCAGGTGACCAAGGCGGGAGGGGAGTGGACGGACGAACAGCAGGCCGAGTTCACGGCCCCGATCCGTGAGCAGTTCGACGAGCAGTCGACGGCGTACTACTCGACGGCCCGCCTGTGGGACGACGGGATCATCGACCCCGCCGACACCCGTACCGTCCTCGGCCTGGCCCTCGCGGCCGCGGCCAACGCCCCCCTCGAGCCGGTCAACAACGGCGTCTTCAGGATGTGAGCAGCGCCATGTCAGAGAAACTGTCACAGAAACTCCACACCGTCCTGGTGGCCAACCGGGGTGAGATCGCGTGCCGCGTGATCCGCTCGCTGCGGGCGGCCGGGATCCGTTCGGTCGCCGTCTACTCCGATGCCGACGCCGACGCGCTGCACGTGCGTATGGCCGACGCCGCGGTCCGCCTGGGACCGGCGCAGGCCACTCAGTCCTACCTCGACATCGACAAGGTCATCGACGCCTGCCGCCGCACCGGTGCGCAGGCGGTTCACCCGGGGTACGGCTTCCTGTCGGAGAACGCGCGGTTCGCGCGCGCGCTCGACGAGGCGGGCCTGATCTTCATCGGGCCGCCGGCGTCGGCGATCGAGACCATGGGAGACAAGATCACCGCCAAGGCGGCGGTGTCGGAGCGTGACGTGCCCACCGTGCCGGGGATCTCCAGGCCCGGCCTGACCGACGACGAGCTCATCGCGGGCGCGGAGGCGGTCGGGTACCCGGTCCTCGTCAAGCCCTCTGCGGGTGGAGGCGGCAAGGGGATGCGCCGCGTCTCCGATCCCGCCGAGCTGCCGGCCGCGCTCGAGTCCGCCCGGCGGGAGTCCGCGGGCGCGTTCGGCGACGACACCCTGTTCCTCGAGCGTTTCGTCGACACCCCGCGCCATATCGAGGTGCAGGTCCTGGCGGACACCCACGGCAACGTCATCCACCTGGGTGAGCGCGAGTGCTCGCTGCAGCGGCGCCACCAGAAGGTCATCGAGGAGGCGCCCAGCGCGCTGCTCGACGAGGCCACCCGCGAGCGGATCGGCCAGGCGGCGTGTGACGCGGCGCGGTCGGTGGGCTACGTGGGCGCGGGCACGGTCGAGTTCATCGTCTCGGCGCACGCCCCGGACGAGTTCTTCTTCATGGAGATGAACACGCGCCTCCAGGTCGAGCACCCGGTCACCGAGATGGTCACCGGCGTGGACCTCGTCGACTGGCAGGTGCGCATCGCCGCGGGCGAGGAGCTCACGCTGCGCCAGTCCGACATCACCCTCACCGGCCACGCGATCGAGGCGCGCGTGTACGCCGAGGACCCGGCGAAGGGCTTCCTGCCCACCGGCGGCACGGTGCTCGGCCTCGAGGAGCCGTCCGGGGACGGGATCCGCGTGGACTCCGGCCTGCGGGTCGGCACGGTCGTCGGCAGTGACTACGACCCCATGCTCGGGAAGGTCATCGCTCACGGTGCCGATCGGGCCGAGGCGCTGGCCCGGCTCGACGCCGCGCTGGCCGGCACCCACGTGCTGGGCCTGCGGACGAACATCGACTTCTGCCGCTTCCTCCTGTCCCGCCCCGAGGTGATCGCGGGGGACCTCGACACGGGTCTGCTCGACCGGTCGGTCGACGACTACGTCGCGACCCCGGCGCCCGAGGGAGCGCTGGTCGCCGTGGCGATGCACCGGACCGAGGAGCGGTGGGCCCGGGTGCCCGCGCGACGGCGCGGTCCGTGGGACGTGCCCAACGGCTGGCGGATCGGCGGTCGCGCCGAGGTGTGGACGCGGCTCGATCCCGGGGCCGGCTCCGAGGCCGTCACCGTGGGACTGAAGGGCACGCCCGACGACGCCGAGTGGACCATCACCGACGCGACCATCGGTTCCATCGAGGAGCCGAGGGTCGCGGCCCGCCATCACGCCCGGGTCGCGCGCGACGGCGCCTCCCTGAGGCTGACCGTCGACGGCACGCAGCAACGGTGGACCGTCGTGCGCTCGCGCGACCCGAAGGCGTCGGACACGTTCTGGGTGGCCGGTGACGGTGGCACCTGGGATCTGCGGCTGCTGCCGCTCATCGACTCGCGTATCCACGACGCGGGGGCGGCGGACGGCCAGATCCTCAGCCCCATGCCCGGTTCCGTGATCGCGTGCTTCGTCTCCGACGGCGACGAGGTCACGGCCGGGCAGAACATCCTGGCGGTCGAGGCCATGAAGATGGAGCACTCGCTCACCGCGCCGATCGACGGCGTGGTCCGGGTGCACGTCGGCACCGGCGAGCAGGTGCCCGCCGACCATCTGCTCGCGACCGTCGAGCCCCACCCCTCCACTGATGAATCCGAAGGAGCAGGCGATGCCTGAGTTGGAAGAGCACTACGCGGACCTCAAGTCGACGGTCGCCGACTTCGCCGACAAGGTGGTGGCCCCGGCCTCCGCCGAGCACGACCGTAACCACACCTTCCCGTACGAGGTCGTGGCCCAGATGGGTCAGATGGGCCTGTTCGGTCTGCCCTTCCCGGAGGAGTACGGCGGCATGGGCGGCGACTACTTCGCTCTCTCGCTGGCACTCGAGGAGCTCGGTCGTGTCGACCAGTCCACCGCGATGACCCTCGAGGCCGGCGTCGGCCTGGGTGCGATGCCGATCTTCCACTTCGGAAACGAAGAGCAGAAGCAGAAGTGGCTACCGGACCTGGCCGCGGGCAGGAAGCTCGCGGGCTTCGGGCTCACCGAGCCGGGCGCGGGTTCGGATGCCGGTGCCACCAAGACCACCGCCAAGCGTGACGGCGACCAGTGGGTGATCAACGGCAACAAGCAGTTCATCACCAACTCGGGCACCGACATCACCTCGCTGGTCACCGTCACCGCCGTCACGGGGACGCGCGAGAACGGCAAGAAGGCCATCTCGACGATCATCGTCCCGTCCGACACCCCCGGATTCACGGCCGAGCCGGCGTACGACAAGGTCGGCTGGAACTCGTCCGACACCCACCCGCTGACCTTCGCCGACGCGCGGGTACCGGTGGAGAACCTGCTGGGCGAGGAGGGGCGCGGCTACGCGAACTTCCTGTCGATCCTCGACGAGGGCCGGATCGCGATCGCCGCCGTGGCCACGGGTGCCGCGCAGGGCTGCGTGGACGAGTCGGTCAAGTACGCGCGCGAGCGCGAATCCATGGGTCAGAAGATCGGCTCGTTCCAGTCGATCGCGTTCAAGATCGCCCGCATGGAGGCCCGCGCCCACACCGCGCGCTGTGCCTACTACGAGGCAGCGCGGCTCATGTTGGCCGGCAAGCCGTTCAAGAAGGAGGCCGCGATCGCCAAGATGGTAGCCTCCGAGGCCGCGATGGACAACGCTCGCGACGCCACGCAGGTCCACGGCGGCTACGGCTTCATGAACGAGTACCCGGTCGCCCGCCACTACCGCGACTCGAAGATCCTCGAGATCGGCGAGGGCACCACCGAGGTGCAGCTCATGCTCATCGCCCGGGGGCTCGGGCTATGAGCGCGCAGCGAGCGGAGCGCAAGGAGATCGTCCAGCGCGGCCTGTGGTTCGAGGAGTACGAGGTCGGCACCGCGTACCTCCACCGGCCGGGCCGCACGATGACCGAGGCGGACAACGTCCTGTTCACCACGCTGACGATGAACACGCAGGCGCTCCACCTGGACGCGGCGTGGGCGGCCGAGCAGCCCGGCTTCGGCGGGGAGCGGCTCATGAACTCCATGCACACGCTGTCCACGCTCGTCGGCCTGTCGGTCGCGCAGCTCACGCAGGGGACGATCGTGGCGAACCTCGGTTTCTCCGAGGTGAGCTTTCCCAAGCCGGTGCTACACGGTGACACGCTCTACGCGGAGACCGTCTGCACGGACAAGCGCGAGTCGAAGTCGCGGCCGGGCGAGGGCATCGTCACGCTCGAGCACATCGGCCGCAACCAGCACGGCGACATCGTGGCGCGCGCGGTCCGCAAGACCCTCGTGCGCAAGCGGCCGGCGGGGGAGGGGACGGCATGACCCCCGCCCCGACCTGGGTCCCGCCCGGGCCGGCGCTGCTGTTCTGCCCGGCCGATCGGCCGGAGCGCTACGGCAAGGCCGCCGACCGGGCGGACGTGGTGATCGTGGACCTCGAGGACGCGGTCGCGCCGGCGGCGCGGGCCGCCGCGCGTGACGCGCTGCGGTCCTCGGAGCTGGATCCGGACCGCACGATCGTACGCGTCAACCCGGTAGACACCCCCGACCACGCCGCGGACCTGGAGGCCTTCACCGCCACCGGCTACCGGTGCGTGATGCTCGCGAAGACCGAGTCCGCCGCGCAGGTCACCGACCTGTACTCGGCGACCGGCGCCGCCGTGTTGGCGCTGGTGGAGACCCCGCTCGGTGTGGTCCGAGCCGAGGAGATCGCCTCCGCGCCCGGGGGCACCGGGATGATGTGGGGCGCCGAGGATCTGCTCGCCGCGATGGGCGGCTCGACCAGCCGCTTCTCGACCGCCGAGGCGGGCGGCCCCCGCGTGGCGGGCGAGTACCGCGACGTGCCGCGTCACGCCCGCGCGCGGGTCGCGCTCGCCGCTGCCGCGTTCGGTCGATGGGCGGTGGACTCGGTGCACCTGGATATCGCCGACGAGGCCGGGCAGCGCGCCGAGGCCCTCGACGCCGTGGCGTTGGGGTTCGTGGGTACCGCCTGCATCCATCCGTCCCAGGTGGCGGTTGTGCGGCAGGCCTACGCGCCCGACGACGACGAGGTGGCCTGGGCCCGGAAGGTCCTCGCCGCCGCGGAGCACAACCAGGGCGTGTTCCAGCTGGACGGTCGCATGGTCGATGGTCCGGTATTCCGCCAGGCCGAGGCGACGATGCGTCGCGCGGCCGCCGCCACCGAAGTGACAACCCCCCGGGCCTGATCCGGCCCCGCCTCCGAGGAGCACCGAGATGACCACCTCAAGTCTCGATTCCACCCCACTCGACCCCGCGCTGTCGCATACGCGCGGGGAGACCGACGTCCCTCTCCTCACCCAGACGATCCCCGAGAACCTCGCGGCGACCGTCGAGGAGTTCGGCGACCGCGACGCGCTCGTCGACGTGCAGGCCGGCCGGCGCTGGACCTACAGCGAGTTCCTCGCCGACGTGCGCCGGCTCGCCTCGGGCCTGCACCGTCTCGGGATCCGCGCCGGAGACCGGGTGGGGATCTGGTCGCCCAACCGGTGGGAGTGGGTGATGGTCCAGTACGCCACCGCCGAGATCGGCGCCGTGCTGGTCAACATCAATCCGTCCTACCGCGTCCACGAGCTCGAGTTCGTCCTGGGGCAGGCAGCGATCAAGGCGGTCATCGCGGCACCGCAGTTCAAGGACTCGGACTACACCGGGATGCTCGCGCAGGTGCAGCCGAACTGCCCGGACCTCGAGCTGGTGGTGCTCTTCGGCGACGAGGAGTGGGAGTCGATGGTCTCCGGGCCCACCGACGCCGACGTCCTCGAAGAGATCCGGGCGGGGCTCACGAACCACGACCCGATCAACATCCAGTACACCTCCGGCACCACGGGGTTCCCCAAGGGGGCGACGCTCTCGCACTCGAACATCCTCAACAACGGGTACTTCGTCGGTGAGCTCATCAGCTACTCGGAGGTCGACCGGGTGTGCATCCCGGTTCCTTTCTACCACTGCTTCGGCATGGTGATGGGCAACCTCGCGTGCACCACCCACGGGTCGTGCATGGTCATCCCGGCGCCCGCGTTCGACCCGGTCGCCTCGCTGAAGGCGGTGGAGCAGGAGAAGTGCACGAGCCTGTACGGCGTGCCGACGATGTTCATCGCCGAGCTCGCGCTCGAGGACTTCGACTCCTACGACCTGTCGACGCTCCGCACCGGCATCATGGCGGGCTCGCCGTGCCCGGAGGCCACCATGCGCCAGGTGATCGACCGGATGAACATGGACGAGGTGTCGATCTGCTACGGCATGACCGAGACCTCGCCGGTGTCCACACAGACCCGCGCCGACGACTCCCTAGACCGGCGCGTGTCCACCGTGGGCCGGGTCGGCCCGCACCTGGAGATCAAGATCATCGACCCCTCGACCGGGGAGACCCTGCCGCGCGGGGAGGCCGGCGAGTTCTGCACTCGGGGCTACAGCGTCATGCTGGGGTACTGGGAACAGCCCGACAAGACGGCCGAGGCGATCGACGAGGCGGGGTGGATGCACACCGGCGACATCGGCGAGATGGACGCCGACGGGTACGTGAAGATCACCGGCCGCATCAAGGACATGGTGATCCGGGGCGGCGAGAACATCTACCCGCGTGAGGTGGAGGAGTTCCTCTACACCCACCCGGACATCCTCGACGCCCAGGTGATCGGTGTGCCCGACCCCAAGTACGGCGAGGAACTCATGGCGTGGGTCCGGCTCAAGCCCGGACGCGCCGACCTCACCGCCGACGAGGTCCGCGAGTTCGCCACCGGCAAGCTCGCCCGGCACAAGATCCCCAAGTACGTCCACGTCGTGGACGAGTTCCCGATGACCGTCACCGGCAAGGTCCGCAAGGTCGACATGCGCAAGACCGCCGTCGAGATCCTCGGCATCGCCTGACCGCCCGCCCGTCCAATCCAAGGAGTGCGTGAATGTCCAACAAACTCATGACCGCGGCGGAGGCCGTCGCGGACATCCCCGACGGGGCGTCGATCGCCGCCGGCGGGTTCGGCCTGTGCGGGATCCCGCAGATCGTCATCGAGGCACTCGCCGCGCGTGACGTGGGGGACTTCGAGGTGTTCTCCAACAACGCCGGCGTCGACGGCAAGGGCCTGGGGATCCTGTTGGAGACCGGCAAGCTTCGGCGGATCGTCTCCTCCTACGTGGGGGAGAACAAGGAGTTCGCCCGGCAGTACCTGTCCGGTGAGCTCGAGGTGGAGCTCACCCCGCAGGGCACCTTGGCCGAGCGGATGCGGGCCGGCGGCTCGGGGATCGGGGCGTTCTACACCCGCACGGGCGTCGGCACGTTCGTCGCCGACGGCGGCATGCCGTGGAAGTACGACTCCGACGGCGGTGTGGCCGTGGCCTCTCCGCCCAAGGAGACCCGCGAGATCCGCGGCGAGACGTACGTGCTCGAGCAGGCGATCGAGGCGGACTACTCGCTGGTGCGGGCCGCGGTGGCCGATCGCAGCGGCAACCTGCGGTTCCACCTCACCGCCCGCAACTTCTCGCCCCTGGCCGCCATGGCCGGGCGCGTGTGCATCGTCGAGGCCGAGGAGGTCGTCGAGGTCGGCGAACTCGCGCCCGACGACATCCACCTGCCCGGCATCTTCGTCCACCGACTGGTCGAGCTGACGCCCGAGCAGGTCGCGCAGACCAAGTGGATCGAGAAGATGACCACCAACCCGCCCTCGGAAGGACAGCGCTGATGAGCACCGCCGCCACGCCTGACTCCCAGCACGACAACCGGCCCACCCGGCTGGGCCGGGACCGCAAGGCCATGGCCGCCCGCGCGGCCCTGGAGCTGGAGGACGGCCAGTACGTCAACCTCGGGATCGGCCTACCGACCCTGGTGCCGAACTACGTGCCCGAGGGGGTGACGGTGACCCTCCAGTCCGAGAACGGGCTGCTGGGAATCGGGCCGTACCCGCACCCCGACCATGTCGACCCGGATCTCATCAACGCCGGCAAGGAGACCGTCACGACCCTGCCCGGGTCGGCGATCTTCGACTCCGCTACGAGCTTCGGCATGATCCGCTCCGGCAAGATCGACGTCGCGATCCTCGGGGCGATGGAGGTCAACCCGGCCGGTGACATCGCCAACTGGATGGTGCCCGGGGCGATGGTCAAGGGCATGGGCGGCGCCATGGACCTCGTGGTGGGCGCGCGCCGCATCGTCGTCGTCATGGACCAGGTCGCCAAGAACGGCTCGTCGAAGATCGTCTCCGAGATCACCCTCCCGCTCACCGGCCTGGGCTGCGTGGACCGGATCATCACTGAACTCGGCGTCTTCGACCGCGACGCCGACGGGCTCACGCTCATCGAACTGGTCGACGGCGTGACCCTCGAGCAGATCACCGCCGCCACCGACGCCCCGTTCAGGGTGGCCGACCACCTGAAGTGACGACGCCACCGCACCGCCCACCGCACACCGGGCCCCCGCCCGGACGTGCCCCACGCGGCCACAGCGCCCCCGGACTGTGGACCACACCGGTCCGCGGCCGGGTGGCGCTGTCGGCGTTGGCGTGGGTGCTCGGCTACGTGGCGGTCCTCGTCGTCGTCGTCATCCTGGGACTCCTGGCCGTGCGCGCCACGGGCGCCGGCCGACCCGAGCCCGCGAGCCTCGCCCTCGTCGTCCTGGCCGGCACCGCGGTGGCCGCGCTCGGCGCGGTGCGGGTCCATCTCCTCCGACGCCGGGGACTCGCCTGGGCGGACGTGGGGCTGCGGCGGCCGGACCGCTCGCCGTGGCATCTGGCGTGGCAGATCCCGGCGGTGACGGCCGCCGGCGTCGCCGCGTCGATGCTCGTGCTCCTCCCGCTCGGCGCCGGGCCGGACGAGGCGGACGACCCGGGCGGACACGCGATCGCCGCCGACTTCATCGCCGGCGGGCCAGTCCTCGCGGTGCTCGGACTGCTCACCGTGGCCGTGCTCGTCCCCGTCGCGGAGGAGGTCGTCTTCCGCGGCGTCGTGCTGCCCGCCGTGCGCGCGAGGCTTCGGGCCGGCGCCGGCATCACGCTCGCCGGGGCGGTCTTCGCGGTGGTGCATCTGATGCCGCCCGCGCTGCCGTACCTGTTCGTCCTGGGGGTCTCCCTGTGCGCGATGGCGGAGTGGTACCGCTCGATCGTGCCAGGGATGGTACTGCACGGCGTGAACAACGCGACCGTGTTCGCCGGGGTGCTGGCAGCGGCCGGCGCCGCCTGACCGCGACTGGCCGCGGCGGGCGCCTTCAGGCGAGGAGAGCGGAGACGAGCAGCAGGATGGGCAGGGCGCCGAGGGTCGTCAACACCGCGGAGTCGCGGGCCAGCAGCGTCCCATGTCCGTAGCGGGTGGCCACCACCAGCACGTTCTGCGCGGTGGGGAGCGCGGCGGCGACGACGACGGTGAGGAGTTCGTGGTCCCGCATGCCCAGCACCCACACACCGATCGCGTACGCCAGCACCGGGTGGGCGATGAGCTTGAGCCCGCTCGCGAGGAAGATCTCCCGCCGCGGGGAGGCGCCGGCCTCGAGGACCTTGACGCCGTAGAGCGACATCCCGAACACCAGCAGGGCGCCGGGTACGGAGATCTGGCCGACGAGGTGCACCGGCTCCAGAAGGGAATCGGACGGCGTCCAGGGCAGCGCGGCCACGACGACGCCGGCGAGCGCGGCGAGGACGATGGGCGACCTCACCGACTGGAGAAGCGCGCCGAGTGCACCGCCCCCGCTTTCCGCGCCCTCCGCGCGGGCGGCCCGCTCCAGCACCGCGATGGCGATCGGCTGCAGCACCACCACCTGGAAGAGCAGCAGCGGCATGACGAAACCCAGGTCTCCGAGGACGTACAGGGCGATCGGGATGCCGAGGTTGGCCGAGTTGACGTACCCGGCGGACAGCGCACCCACCACCAGATCGGAGGCCGGGCGTCTGAGCCAGAGCCGGGCGATCACCATGTAGAGGGCGGCGATGATGATCGCCGAGACCGCGGACACCACGAACACGCCGGTGAAGACCTGGTCGAGGGTGGTGCGGGAGAGGGAGTCGAACAACAGTGCCGGCGTCGCGACGAAGAAGACGAGCCGGTTGAGCACCAGGCGCGCGTCCGTGCCGAGGACCAGGGTCCGGGCGAGCAACCAACCCAGCGCGACGAGCGCGACGATGACAGCGAAGCCGTTGAGGACGCCGGCCACTGGCGGACTCCTAGATCGGGGGAGGGGCGGTAACGCCGATCGGGGTCGTGCGCTCCTTCTCGAAAAGGAGACACGACCCCGATCGGGTTGCTGTTGCCTGAGTCGGCGGCTAGGCGCCGCGGGCGGGACGGGCGGTTCGGTTCGACCGCGCCGAGCTGTGACTCAGCGGCTGGTGAACGGCAGCAGGGCCATCTCGCGGGCGTTCTTGACCGCGACGGCGACCTGACGCTGCTGCTGCGGCGTGAGGCCGGTGACGCGGCGCGAACGGATCTTGCCGCGGTCGGAGATGAACGTGCGGAGGGTGTTGACGTCCTTGTAGTCGACCGTCTCGATACCCGCGACCTTCAACGGGTTCTTCTTGGGTCGACGGCCCTCCTGGGCACGGATCTTCTTGGACGGGGTGCTACGTGCTTTAGCCATGGTTACCTACTCACCAGCTCGACTTAGTGACACCGGGGAGCTCGCCCCGGTGGGCCATCTCGCGCATACGGACGCGGGAGAGGCCGAACTTGCGGATGTAGCCGCGCGGGCGGCCGTCGGCGACGTCGCGGTTGCGCACCCGCACGGGCGAGGCGTCACGCGACATCTTGTTGAGAGCGGTCTGGGCCTCGAGACGGGCCTCGTCCGTGGTCTCCGGGTTCTTGATGATTGCCTTGAGCTCGGCGCGGCGCTCGGCGAACCGGGCGACCTTGGCCTTGCGCTGCTCGTTGCGCGCGATCTTGGACTTCTTGGCCACGGGTCAGCGCTCCTCTCGGAATTCGACGTGCTTACGGACGACCGGGTCGAACTTCTTGAGGACGATGCGGTCCGGGTTGTTACGACGGTTCTTGCGGGTCACGTAGGTGTACCCGGTGCCGGCCGTGGACTTCAGCTTGATGATGGGGCGGATGTCGTTACGGGCCATCTCAGATCTTCTCCCCACGGGCACGGATGCGGGCCACGACGGCCTCGATGCCATCGCGGTCGATGGTCTTGATGCCCTTGGTGGAGACGGTCAGCGTGACGCGACGACCCTCCGAGGGCAGGAAGTAGCTACGACGCTGGATGTTCGGGTTCCAGCGACGGTTGGTCCTGCGGTGTGAGTGCGAGACGGACTTGCCGAAACCCGGCTTCCGTCCCGTTACCTGGCAATGCGCCGACATGGCGTGGTTCTCCTTCCGCCCCGTCCATCGGTGGCGCGCGGCGGGGTTCGCGTCCCGACACGGCCTGAGCCGTGCGGGGGCGTACCGCCACGTCGCGAACACCGTGAGGGGCGATAGCAAACGTGCAGACAACAGCGATGGTCTAGTTTACGGCCCGACCGCCTGAAACGGTAATCGGCACGTCAGCGCCGCATTCGGCGCCCGGGGATGCCGTCGCGTGACGCTCGAATTGGGTGCCCGGCCATCCTACGGGTACGATCTTTCGATGCGTGTGCTGACACCGGAATCCCCGGTTCGGCCACTGGCACTTGCGCGCCCCTGTCGGGGCGAGCGCCAGACCCACAGACTTCTACCGAGCTAGAGGGATCCAGTATGAAGAACGACATCCACCCCGACTACCACCCGGTGGTCTTCCAGGACTCGGGCACGGGCACCAAGTTCCTCACCCGTTCCACCGCGACGAGCTCCCGCACGGTGGAGTGGGAGGACGGACAGACCTACCCGCTCATCGTGGTGGACGTGACCAGCGAGTCGCACCCCTTCTGGACCGGTGCGCAGCGCGTCATGGACACCGCCGGCCGCGTCGAGAAGTTCCAGCGCCGCTACGGCAACCGCGCCCGTCGCGCCAAGTGAGACGCGGGGCGTCCGCGCCCCGGTACACCTCCTAGACCCCGAGGACGATAACCATGGCAGTTCCCAAGCGCCGCCTCTCGCGCGCCAACACCCACTCCCGCCGCTCCCAGTGGAAGGCCGACAACGTCGCCCTCCAGGAGACCAAGATCGACGGCCGCCCCGTGGCGCTGCCGCGTCGGCTGGTCAAGGCCGCCAAGCTCGGCCTGATCGACCTCGACCGCTGAGTCGCCCCTGAGCGCTGTCAGTCGATTACTGCGGCGCTGGCAAGCGCCGCACGCACACGCCGGTCACGAGCCCGGCAGGTCCCCACGGACCTGCCGGGCTCGTCCGCGTCGACAGCGGGTCCGCGTCCGGCTGAGCGGTTCCTCAGCCGGGATTCAGGCGGGTGGGCGAAACTTGCCTCCATGAAGATTCTCGTGGTGGACGACGACCAGGCCGTACGCGAATCGCTCCGACGCTCTCTCACGTTCAACGGGTACGACGTGGAGCTGGCGGGCGACGGGGTCGAGGCGATCGAGCGGGTCGACGCCAACCGGCCGGACGCCGTGATCCTCGACGTCATGATGCCGCGTCGCGACGGCCTCGAGGTCTGCCGAATCCTACGTAGCCGCGGCGACGACCTCCCCGTGCTGATGCTCACCGCGCGGGACGCGGTCTCCGAACGTGTCGCCGGTCTGGACGCCGGTGCTGACGACTACCTCCCCAAGCCGTTCGCGCTCGAGGAGCTCCTGGCCCGCCTGCGCGCGCTTCTGCGTCGCCGAGGCCCCGACTCCGGGGAAGCCGACGAGGTCCTCGAGTTCGAGGACCTGCGCATGGATCTGGCGACCCGCGAGGTCAGCCGGGGCGAACGTCGTATCCAGCTCACCCGCACCGAGTTCTCCCTGCTGGAGCTGCTCATGCACCACCCGCGCCGGGTGCTGACCCGCAGCCACATCCTCGAGGAGGTGTGGGGCTACGACTTCCCGACGTCGGGTAACGCGCTCGAGGTCTACATCGGCTACCTGCGTCGCAAGACCGAAGGTGAGGGCGAGAGCCGGTTGATCCACACCGTCCGCGGTGTGGGATACGTGTTGCGCGAGACGCCGTAGTGCCGGCCCGCGCGATGCGGACGAGAACCGCCCCGATCTCTCTGCACCAGCGGGTCACGTTGCTGGCCGCGAGCTCGGTCGGGGTCGCGGTGGCCCTGATGGCCGTCGCGGCCTACTTCGTCGTGTCGGGGTCGATGTACAGCGATGTCAACAGTCGGCTGCAGCAGCAGGCCGATCAGCTGGTGAACAGTCAGTTGGCCTCCGAGTTCGCACTGCAGTCCCGCAGCACCCTCATCGCGCTGCGTGCGTTCAACCCCAACCTCGACGCCCAGATCGTGGCCCCCTCCGGTGTACGGACCGCGACCGGCGAGCCGTTCCAGATCGGCGGGCCGGAGATCTCGGTGGTACGAGGTGAGTCCGATTCGAGCCTGCGGACCTCCGGCGGCAAACAGATCTACGCTGTCGGCGTCCGGGACGGCTCGACGCTGATCCTCGCGCAGGATCTCGGCCCCACGCGCGCGGCGCTCAACCGACTGGCGATCGTGTTGACGCTCGTCGGCGCGGCGGGCATCGCCCTCGCCGCCGTGGCCGGGACGGCCGTGGGTCGCACCGGGCTGGCACCGGTCGCGCGCCTTACCCGGGCGGTGGAACGCATCGCCCGGACGGACGACCTGCGGCCCATCCCCGTGGCCGGTGACGACGAGATCGCGCGCCTCACGAGCAGTTTCAACCAGATGCTCGTGGCCCTGGGGGAGAGCCGCGAACGCCAGGCCCGCCTCGTGGCGGACGCGGGCCACGAACTCAAGACCCCGCTGACGAGCCTCCGGACGAACGTCGAACTGCTCATCGCCGCGAGCCGCCCCGGCGCGCCGTCCATCCCGGACGCGGATCGCAGTGCGCTCGAGGTGGACGTGATCGGCCAGATCTCCGAGCTCAGCCAACTGGTCGGGGATCTCGTCGAGCTCGCCCGGGAGGACTCCGGCGAGGTCGAGCTGGAGCCGGTCGCCGTGTCGGAGGCCGTCGAGCGGGCACTCGAAAGGGTGCGCCGCCGTCGGCACGACGTGGAATTCGACGTCGAGTTGACGCCCTGGTATTCGTATGGCGACTCTGCGGGGATCGAGCGTGCGGTGCTCAACGTGTGCGACAACGCGGCCAAGTGGAGCCCCCCGGACGGCACGGTGACCGTGCGGATGCGGCTCGTGTCCGACGCGGTGATGGAGCTGACGGTGTCGGACCAGGGCCCCGGAATCCCCGAGGAGGACAGGGAGCTCGTGTTCGAGAGGTTCCACCGGTCCCGCGAGGCCCGCGGCATGCCGGGTTCCGGTCTGGGGCTGGCGATCGTGCGCCAGGTGACGACCCGGCACGGCGGGACGGTGGAGATCGGTGACGCCGAGGGCGGTGGCGCGCAGGTGCGCCTCACCCTGCCGGGCAACGAGCAGTTCCCCAACTGACCGACGTCGGATGCTCTCGCCGCCCGGCCCGGGTGGGTTTCAGCGGACACACAGGGCGGTTCAGCGGAAGCACAGCGTGGTCGGGGATCATGGTGGCCATGGAGAACGAGAACGGTCGGGGCCCGGGAGACCGGGGCCCCGGAGACGAATGGGCGCCCGGATCGCGCGCAGGCCTCGGCGGATCCCCTCAGTGGCAGCCAGGACAGAACCCGTACACGGGCCGCGACCCGAATGCCGGCCGGTTTCCCCTCGGCGAGCAGCGTCCGCCCGGACCCGGTGGGCCGGCTGGCCCGGCCGGGGCGGCTGGCCGGCCTCAGGGATGGGGCGACGGCGCCCGCGCCACCGCGGCGTTCCCCCCGCAGCAGGCGCCGGGTCAGGCCGGCCCCGCGGGCGCCGGGCCCGCGACGGGCGCGCCCTTCGCGGGTGGACCGGAGCACGTGGGCGGCGAGCCCGGGTCGGCGTCAAACAAGTCCGGTAGGGGGCTCGTCGTGGCCGGCATCGTGGCCGCGATGCTCGTCTCGGGCGGACTGGGCGGGTGGATCGGCGCGACGGTGGCCGGAGGGTCGGGAGAAGGACTGTCCTCGCCCATCAGCGCCACCCAGCCGGTGGGTCAGGCGCCGGACGGCACGGTCGAGGCGGTCGCCGACAAGGTACTGCCGAGCGTCGTCTCGATCGACGTGCGCTCCCAGACCGGGCGGGGCGAGGGGTCCGGGGTCGTGCTCACCGCGGACGGGCTCATCATCACCAACAATCACGTCATCGCGATGGCCAGCGCCGGCGGCAGCATCCAGGTGCGCTTCGATGACGGCTCCAAGGCGCCCGCGAGCATCGTGGGCACCGACCCAGCGACGGACATCGCGGTCATCAAGGCCGAGGCTCCCCGCCCGCTGACGCCGATCGCGCTCGGCACGTCCGCCAACCTGAACGAGGGCCAGGCCGTGGCCGCCATCGGCTCGCCGCTCGGGCTATCCGGGACTGTCACCACCGGCATCGTCTCGGCACTGGAGCGCCCGGTTCGAGCCGGTGGCGCTCAGTCCGATCAGAGCACGGTGATCGACGCGATCCAGACCGACGCCGCGGTGAACCCCGGCAACTCCGGTGGCGCCCTGGTCAACATGAACGGCGAGCTGATCGGCATCAACTCGGCCATCGCGTCACTGGGCTCGGGCAACTCGGGTTCGATCGGGCTGGGGTTCGCCATCCCGGTGGACCAGGCCCGCCGGATCGCCGACCAGCTCATCAAGCAGGGCTTCGCCACCCGGGCCGTGCTCGGCGTGACGGTGAGTGACTCCCCGGCCGGAGACGGCGCGCTGGTGCGGTCGGTCGAGCCGGGCGGCCCGGCTGACCGTGCGGGCATCGAGGAGGGCGCCATCGTCACGCGGGTGGGCGAGCGGCTCATCGAGAACGGGGACGCGCTCGTCGCGGCGATCCGGTCCCGCGCTCCGGGGGAGACGGTGTCCGTCACCTATGCTTCTCGTGAGGGCGAACCGCCGAACACCGTCGACGTTGCACTGGGAGAGGCCAGATGAGCACCAGATTCGATCCGAGGGCGCTGCCCGGAGGCCGCAAGCTCCCCACGAACGTGGACTTCGACCCGACGGCCGTAGAGCCGCCGGAGCCGGCGATCGCCGGCCGCGCGATGGTCGTGGTGGTTACGGACCGTATGCCCGAGCGGGAGGACTTCATCGGTCCGCTGGTCACCGAGCTCCTCGAGGAGGAGGGCTTCCTCGTGGGCGGCGTCGTCGGCGTGGCGGCCGACGAGTCCGAGGTCCGCAAGGCGCTCGAGACCGCGGTCGTCGGCGGGTTCGACTTCGTCGTCACCATCGGCGGGACCGGCGTCGGCCCCCGCGACATCACGCCGGAGGTCACCGAGGAGATCCTCGACCAGCGACTGCCCGGCATCGCCGAGGCCATCCGCTCATCCGGCCTCACCGCGGGAGCCGTCGACTCGATCGTCTCCCGCGGGCACGTGGGCGTCTCCGGCAGCACGGTGGTCGCGAACCTCGCGCCGAGCCGGGCCGCCATCCGTGACGGGATGGCCACGCTGTGCCCGCTCGTGTCATACGTGGTCGCGCAGCTGTCGGGCTTCGACGGTCTGTGACCGGCGCGCGGGGCTCCGAGGGCGATCGGCGGGCCGGCACCTGGGGGACCACTCCCGGGAGCGCCGACCGCCGCGCCGCGGACCGCAGGCGCATCGACGAGGTGTTCGGCGACACGCTGCCGGAGACCACCTCGGACGAGGCGCGCGGGAGCGACACCCGACTCCGGGACGACTGGTGGCGCGAGCAACGCCCGCCTCACCACGACTGAGCCCGTCCCTCCGCGACTGAGCCCGTCCCGCGGCGACTGGCCTCACCCGGCAGGGCCGGCAGCGCGGATCGGCGGCCCGCCCGGCTGCGCCCCTCAGGCGCTCCACCGCTCCGGCGCCCGAGCGACGCCGTCAGGACTCGTTGGTCGGGTTATCAGGGTCGGAGGGGTGGGCGAGCGGCCGCCCGGCGAGCAGGTCACGGATCTCCACGAGGAGTTCGTTATCCGTGGCGGGGGCCTCGATGCCCTTTCGGCGGGCGGCGGCCTCCTTCATCTTGTTCATGGGGCCCACCAGCACGAAGTAGATGATGGCGGCGATGAGCAGGAAGTTGATGACCGCCGAGATGAGCGCCCCGAAGTCCATCAGCGTCTCGGGGTTGTTCTCCAGGAGCTGCACGGCGAAGCCGATCTCCTTGTCCCCGCCGAGCAGGGCGATGAGCGGGTTGATGATCGCGCTGGTGAACGCGTCGACGATGGACGCGAAGGCGGTGCCGATCACGACGGCCACGGCCAGGTCGATCACGTTGCCCTGCATGATGAAATCGCGGAAACCCTTGAGCATCGCTCGCCCCTGTCAGATGTAGTCACCGTGCTGCCGAATCGGCACGGACGATATTAGCAGGACACGCCACCGTGGAATACCCGCGCGCGGCGGCTCAGCCGTGCACCACGACGGCCAGTGGGCTCGTGGCGGCCGTCGCGGCGAGGTGGGAGGCGAGCTCCTCGGGGACTTCGACCAGCACGGACCGGGCGCCCGACCGTCCGGCCGGGGTGTCGCGCACCCGGGCCGCCCGCGCGACGACGAGATCGGCCGCAGCGGCGTGAGCACCGGGGTCGTGGGCGTCGGCGTCGATCGTGGAGACGAGGTCCACAAGGTCTCCGGGCTTCAGCAGGTCGGCCACGGCGGGGTCGGCGAGGGCGACGGGTACCACCCGCACAGGTCGCGCCGGGCCGCCGCCGGGGGCAGCGGTGACCGCGGCGGCGACGTCGGGCGGGGGACCGGGGGTCTCCGCGGGATCGGACCGTCCGACGAACGGTGCTGCCACCACGAGCGCGGCCGCGAACGCCATCCGGGCCGTGCGTCGCCGCCGCCATCGCCCGGGCGTGGTCACCGAGGCGATGGTGCGGCGCATGGGGTCCCCCGTCGGTCGGCGCGCCCGCGGCGCGAACAGCGATGCCGCCGTCGCCCGGCGGTGTCGGTCAGACCGTAGCCGCAGGCTCCGGGCGACGGCCGCGCCGCGAGCGTCCACGCGAGAGACCTGTGGAGGCGGACGGGGGTGTGGAGAAACGCCCCGTCACGACCGTCGGGTCGGGAAGCAGCGGGGCTACGAGCCCGGGGCAGGTGGGTAGCGGACTTTTGATGCAGAACGTCGCGAACACAGCCGCCCCCGCCATGGCGTCTCGCCCTCCCCGAAGAGCGGGCGAGACGCCATGCGGGGGAGCGGCTGCGTTGCGGGTGTTCAGGCGTAGGAGCGAGGCGCCATGCCCGGGAGCGGCCGCCGGCAGGGGGAGTCGACTTCGAGGCCGGTTACGACGACGAGGACGACGACGAGCTGGACGAGCCCGAGGACGAGCCGGCACCGGCGGTCGCGCTCGAGCCCGAACCGGACCCCGATCCCGAGGACCCGGAGGGCGAGGACCCGCCGCTCGACGAGCCATTCGAGGAGCTGCCGTTCGAGGAGCCGCCCGAGGAACCGGACCCGGACGAGGCCGAGCCGGACGACCCGCCCTCGCCGGCGCCGCGGCTGTCCGTGCGGTAGAAGCCGGAGCCCTTGAAGACGACACCGACCGTGTTGAAGAGCTTGCGCAAGCCGCCGTTGCACTGCGGGCAGACCGTCAGCGAGTCCTCGTCGAAGGACTGCTGGATGTCGAAGGCGACGTCGCAGTCGCGGCACCGGTAGGAGTAGGTGGGCATCTGGCCTCCCGAGACGTATCGGATTGTGATTGGCACTCTACTCCGGCGAGTGCCAAGTTCCGAAGTCGAGAACGCCGTCCGGCGTGATCACGCCGTGTACGGGGCGGTCGTGGGCCTCGGCGGGGATGTGCTCGAGGACGTTCTCCGTGTCGGCCAGCGCGAGGAGTCGGGTGCGGGGGCCGACCAGTGCGAGCGAGCGGTCGTAGTAGCCGCCGCCCCGCCCGAGCCGCGTCCCGGAGCGGTCGACGGCCACGGCCGGCACCAGCACGAGATCGGCGTCGGCGATGCGCTCGGGTCCCTCCGGCGGTGCCGACGGCACGAGGATGCCGAACCGGCCCCGGACCAGGTCCGCCGGCCCGGCGTACGTCGCCCACTCCACCGGGCCGCGCGCCGGGGAGCCGGGCAGCAGCACCCGCGCACCGCGGCGCGCCAGCTCCTCCGGCAGACCCCGTCCGCCGGCCTCGTCGTCGTCGGGCACGTACGCACAGACGACCATCCCCGCGGTGACGATCCCCGCCAGGTGGTCGAGGATCGCCCGGTCCCGCCGGACGCGCACCGGCGCGGGCACGGCAGCGCGGCGCGCGAGGACCTCCCGGCGCAACCGTGCCTTCACGGTGGCGTCGGTGGTGGGCCCCGCGCCGACGTCGGGGTCGTCCTGCGACATGAGCCACAGTCTGCCGCGCGTGGCGTCACACGTGGGTGCCGGGTACGCGGTCTAAGGTGGTCGCCATGACGTCCGACACCTCACCCGCGCCGCAGTTCCGGACCGCCGTCGTCCCGGCGGCCGGTCTCGGGACCCGGTTCCTGCCCGCCACCAAAACGGTGCCCAAGGAGCTCCTGCCCGTCGTGGACACGCCGGGGATCGAGCTCATCGCCGAGGAGGCCACCGAGGCGGGGGCCGGGCGGCTCGCGATCGTCACCTCAGAGCGGAAGGTCGGCGTGATGGCGCACTTCGCCGAGGACTCCGTCCTCGAGGACACGCTCGAGGGCCGCGGCAAGGATGTATTGCTGCACAAGGTCCAGCGCGCGCCCGGGCTCATCGAGGTGGTCGACGTCCGTCAGGACGAGCCCCTGGGGCTGGGACACGCGATCGCGCAAGTCGAGTCGGTCCTCGGCGACGAGGAGCAGGCCGTGGCCGTGCTGCTGCCGGACGACCTGGTCCTGCCGTTCGGGATCCTCGGCCGGATGAACGCCGTCCGCGCCGAGCGCGGCGGCAGCGTGCTGTGCGCGTTCGAGGTGGACCCGGACGACGTCTCCTCCTACGGCGTGTTCGAGGTGGAGGACACCGACGACCCGTCGGTGAAGAAGGTGCTCGGGATGGTCGAGAAGCCGGCCGCCGAGGACGCGCCCTCCCACCTCGCCGCGGCCGGGCGGTACGTGCTGGATCGCGCGATCTTCGACGCGCTGCGTCGGACCGAGCCGGGCGCGGGCGGGGAGATCCAGCTCACCGACGCGATCGACCTGCTCATCGGCGAGGGACACCCCGTGCACGTGGTGGTCCACGACGGTACGCGGCACGACCTGGGCAACCCGGGCGGCTACATCAAGGCCTGCGTGGACTTCGCGCTGGACAACCCGGCGTACACGGACGACCTCCGCGAGTGGCTCGCGGACAGACTGGGGTCGTAACCCCTTTTTCACTGGTGAGGCGGGCCCGCTCGCGCGGGTGACGGGTACGGGAAAGGAGCACCTGGTGCGCTCCGTCGAGGAACAGCTTGCTCTGGTGACGGCGGCCGCGGTCGCCCCGCGCCCCGTGCGCGTGGCCATCTCCGAGGCGCAGGGCCTGCTGTGTGCCGAGGAGGTCGTGGCCGAGCGCCCGCTCCCGTCGTTCGACCAGGCCGCGATCGACGGCTATGCGGTGCGCAGCGTCGACGTCCGGCCCGACGGCCCCGGCGACCGGGGCGGTGACGCGCCGGACGGCCCCGTGGCCCTGCCCTTGGTCGGCCAGATCACCGCCGGCTCCCGCCAGCCCATCCGGCTGCAGCCCGGTCAGACCGTGCGCGTCGACACCGGCGCGCCGCTGCCGACCCTCGCCGACGCGGTCCTGCCGGTCGGCTGGGCCGCCCCCGACGGCCGGCAGATCGTCCCGACCCGCACCGTCCGCACCGGTGACTACGTCCGCCGCATCGGCGACGACGTCCAGCCCGGCGACGTGGCCGTCCGCGCCGGCAGCATCATCGGTCCCGCCCAGGTCGGCCTTCTCGCCTCCGTCGGCCGCGCCAAGGTGCTCGTGCACCCCAAGCCGCGGATGTCGGTCATCTCCGTGGGCGACGAACTCGTGGACGTCGACGGCCGACCCGGCACCGGGCAGGTCTACGACGTCAACTCCTACGCCCTCACCGCCGCCGGCCGTGACGCCGGTGCCGACGTCCACCGGGTGGGCATCGCCAGCACCGAGCCGTCACGACTGCGCGAGGTGCTCGAGGGTCAGCTCGTCCGCAGTGAACTCGTCGTGGTCTCCGGCGCCGCCGGCGGAGAGGCCACCACCCGGATCCGCCAGGTCATGGCCGAGCTCGGGCAGATCGAGGTCAACCGTGTCGCCATGCACCCCGGGTCGGTGCAGGGCTTCGGCCGGCTCGGTCGCGACGAGGTCCCCACCTTCCTGCTGCCGTCCAACCCGGTGAGCGCGCTGGTGGTCTTCGAGATCATGGTGCGGCCCCTCATCCGCATCGCGCTGGGCAAGCGTCAGCCCATGCGCCGCACCGTCCGCGCCCGCACGGTGGCGCCGATCTCGTCGGTCGAGGGGCGTCGCGGCTACCTGCGCGGGCAGCTCATGCGCGACACGGACACGGGCGAGTACCTGGTCCGCGCCCTCGGCGGTGCCCAGGGGTCCTCGACGCACCTGCTCGCGTCGCTCGCGGAGGCCAACTGCCTCGTCGTGATCGATCCCGGCGTCACCGCCGTGAGGGCGGGTGACGAGGTCGACGTGATGTTCCTCGCCCAGCGGGGGTGAACCGGGGCGTGAGCGGCGTGTGGGACGCGTTGACCGCCGACACGGCCGCCCACCCCGGGTGGCCCCTCGAGGCGGGGCCGCTGCGCGTGCCCGCGGGCGTCGTCACCCTGAGGCCGGTACGCCGACGGGACGCGCGCGCCTGGTCGGCGCTGCGGCTGTTCGAGCGGGACTACCTCGAGCCGTGGGAGCCGACCGTCGAGGGCCGGTGGCACGAGAACAACTCCCCGCGCGCCTGGCCTCCCATCCACGCCCAGCTCCGACGCTACGCCCGCGCCGGAGCGACCCTCCCCGCCGCCATCGAGCTCGACGGCCGCTTCTGCGGGCAGCTCACCGTGGGCGGCATCGTCCGCGGCGCCCTGCACTCCGGGTGGATCGGCTACTGGGTCGGCCGCCCGTTCGTCGGCGGCGGGGTGGCCACCGCGGCGCTGGCACTGGGCGTGGACCACGCCCTGGGGCCGGGTGCTCTGCACCGCGTGGACGCGACCGTCCGACCGGAGAACACGGCCAGCCGCGTGGTGCTCGAGAGGTGCGGATTCCGCGAGGAGGGGCTGCTGCGGCGCTACCTCCACGTGGACGGCGCGTGGCGCGATCATCTCCTGGTCGCCCGCACCCGCGAGGAGCACGGCCGGGGCGCGGTGGCGGCGCTCGTCGAGGCCGGCCGGGCCCGGCGCGCCTGAGGATGTCCTGAGCATCGTGACCTGCGGCGCGCCGCCGCTTCACGGGGCTCGCGCGCCGTTACGGTTGGATCCTCACCACGACGTCCCGAGTCGGGGTAGACGCTCGAGGAGGCCTGATCGATGTCGAGCTCGCTGCTGATCATCCTGCTGGTGGTGGTCTGGCTGTTCGTCCTCGCGCCAATGCTCATCCGGTCGCGCAATCCCATCCGCCGCACCGGTGACGCGCTGGCGCAGACGCGCACGCTGTACTCCGGCGGTTCCCGCCGCCTGGTGCCCAGTCGTGGGCGCGCCGCGGCCGATCCCGTGCAGGCCGAATCCGAGGAGTCCGTTTTCGGACTGCCGACCGGGGCCGGCGCGACGGACGCCGAGCTGCTCGACACCGAGACGTGGGAGCACCTGCTAGAGCAGACCCTGCGCCGCGAGGCCGCGGGCCGCCGTGGCGAGGCCGTGCGCCGCGCCATGGAGGAGCGGCGCGCCGCCGCGACCGCGGGCGAGCGTGCCCACGGCGGCGAGCAGACCTCGGAGGAGATCACCTCGGAGATCCCGGCGGTCGTGGTGGCGGACGAGAGCGACTCCGTGCGCGCGGTGGCCTCCGTGTCGGAGCAGAGCGCGTTGGTGGTGGCCGCCGAGGTCGGTGACGTGCGAGTCGGAACCGACGTCCGTGCGGGAGACGCCGGCGTGGACGAGGGCGCGGACGAGGACGCGCGGCGGCCCGTGGTCGTCGACGGCGAGCTGGTCGAACGCTCCGCGGGGGAGCGGCCGGCCGGGCCGACGGGTCACGCCGAGGACGCGGCGGGCATCGACGAGGAGGCCGTGCTCACCCACCGGGGTCGTCGGCGGCCCGCCGCGCCCGAGGTGGAGCTCACCGACGCCGATCTGGACTTCGCCGAGCGGCGTCGTGGGCGCGGGGCCTACGACCCGATGGCGGACCGGCAGGCCGCCGAGCAGCGCGCGCACGCCCGGCAGCGTACGGCCCTCATCCTCGTGGGCCTCTCGGTGGTCGCCGTGGTCCTGGCCCTTCTCACCGTCCCCGCCGTGTGGTGGTTCGCCGGCGGCTCCGTCCTGCTGCTCGCTGCCTACCTCATGTACCTGCGCCGTCAGGTGAAGCTGGAGGAGAGCCTGCGCCGCCGCCGCATCGAGCGCATGCGTCGCGCCCGGCTGGGCGTGGAGTCCCGCGAGGACGATGAACTGTCGATCGTGCCGCCGCGGCTGCGCCGGCCCGGTGCGGTGGTGCTGGAGATCGACGACGAGGACCCTGCGTTCGACGTGCTCGACACCCACCGCGAGGACCTGGACACCGACCCCGGTCACCACGATCAGCGGCGTCGTCACCGCGAGCCGCTGCGGCGCGCGGTGGGCTGATCGGACCCCCGATTTGGTCGGCTGCCCGACCATGCTGGTAAGGTATTCCACGCTGCTCGAGAGGGCGGCACAGCCTCTTGGAAGAGTTCGGAAGAGGGGCATCGCGGCCCGCGAGGGCGGCGAGGGGCTATAGCGCAGTTGGTAGCGCGTCTCGTTCGCATCGAGAAGGTCAGGGGTTCGATTCCCCTTAGCTCCACCCAAGGACTTCGAGTTCAGAGGCCGTTTCCGCGCAAGCGGGGACGGCCTTTCCGCTATCCGGGGAGGTGCGGTAGTGGCACGTCGAGATGGCAGTGCGGTCGGCCGGGCGGCTCCGGTCCGCGCGCGGTTCTCGGCCGACCCCGCCGACGTCCTCGCACTCGCCGCCGACCCCGCACGGTGGCGCGAATGGGCGGGCCCGATCCCGATCTGGTGGGTGCACCGGCACCTGGGCCGCGTCACGGTCCGCGCGCGTCCCGACGGCGGCGGAGAACTCGAGTGGAGCCTGCCGGCGCGGCCCACCGCTGGGCTCCCGCGGCCGGTTCTACGGGCCATCCTCTCACTGCTCGCGCGGCGGCTCGTCACCGAGGCCGACCGGCGGATCGCCGTCACCCGTCGGCCCAGCCTGCCGGCACGGTTCCAGCGCGCCGGCCTGCAACTGGTCGTCCGGCCCGTCCTGACCATCGCGCCCTTCGACGAGAAGTGGATCCGGGCGCTGCGGGCGGTCGCGACGACCGCGTCCCGGGCGACGGGGGCGCGCCGGCGGACGCGGCCCGCGCACGGTGCGCCGGTGCCGGGTCTGTGGATCGACGGGGCGGACGACGCGCCCGGCCTGCTCGTGCTGCACGGGGGCGGCTATGTCGCCGGCTCGTCGGACACGCACGCCACCATGGCGAAGGCGTTGGCCCGCCTCGCCGGGGCGACCACGTACGTGCCCGACTACCGGCTGGCGCCCGAGCACCGGTACCCGGCGGCACTCGACGACGCGGAGGCCGCGTTCCGGCACCTCGCCGAGCACGTCGGCGGCGCCGAGAGGGTCGCGATCGCCGGCGACTCGGCGGGCGGCGGCCTCGCGCTGGGACTGCTCGACCGTCTTCGCGGAGGCGGCGAACGACCGGCTGCTCTGGCCCTGATCAGCCCTTGGGTCGACCTCACCGAGCCCCTCGGCGGGGAGCGATCCGGCGGTGCCCTCGATCCGCTCATGCCCCCGTCCATCGCCGCCGACTGTCGCGACGCCTACGCGGGCGACACCCCGGTCGACGACCCGGGGATCTCCCCGGCCCGCCGGCCGCTCGACGCGAGTGCGCCGGCGGTCGCGATCGTCTGCGGGGGAGACGACTTCGTGGTCGACGACGTCCGCGGCTTCGTCGACGCGAGCACCGCGCGGGGAGCGACCGTCGATCTGCGGGTGTGGCCCGGGATGGTCCACTGCTTCCCCGTGGTCGCCGGGACGCCCGAGGGCGCGTCGGCGCTCGCCGTGCTGGCCGGACACATCCGCACGGCGGTGACGGCGACCGCGGTGGACGCCGATACAGTTGGCCCCCGTGACCGAGGGGACTATCGCGTCCGGGAGACGACCGACCGGTAAGTGGCTGAACCTGGCCGCGGCGATCGTCTGCGAGGTCGCGGGGTCGCTCGCACTCAAAGGCGCGCTGGACAGGCCCGCGCTCTACGTCGTGGTGGTGATCGGCTACCTCGGCGCCTTCGTGTTCCTCGCCCGGACCCTGAAGGCGGGGCTGCCGCTGGGCGTGGCCTACGGCATCTGGGGAGCCACCGGCGTCGCGCTCACCGCGGGCCTGTCCGCGCTGATCTTCGCCGAGCCACTGACCCCGCTGATGGTGGCCGGTATCGCGGTCATCATCGCCGGCGTCCTGTGCGTCGAACTCGGATCCCAGCGGGCTCGCGCCCGAGCGGTAGGGGCCGCGTGATGGCGTGGGGTTACCTCGTCGTCGCCATCTGTTGTGAGCTCGCGGCGACCCTCTCCCTCCGCAAGGCCGTCGACGACGCGCGGTGGTACGCCGCCGTCGTGCCCGGGTACCTGGTGGCGTTCGTGTTCCTGTCCCTCACCCTGGCCGCCGGCATGCCGCTCGGCGTGGCCTACGGCATCTGGACCGCCGCCGGTGTCGCCCTGGCCGCGGTGTTCAGCCGCCTGCTGTTCCGCGAGCCGCTCACGCCGCTGATGGGTGCCGGGATCGTCCTCATCGCCTGCGGCGTGCTGCTCGTCGAACTCGGCGCGGACGCCTGACCGCGGTTAGGCGACCCTATCCCCCGCAGGTAGGCGGGGTGTGCCGCACGCGCCCGTCGAGAAACCTGCACACGGTGTGCATAAGCGCAGGCCAAGGCCGTGACTGCGCCACTAGAACGGGTTACAGTATGCGCATGACTCTCGCGCCCGGAACCCCCGCCCCCGACGTCTTCAGCCCCGGAAAGCTCGGCAACGTCACGCTGCGGAACCGCATCGTCAAGGCCGCCACCTTCGAGGGCCGGTGTCCCCGTGGGCGGATCACCGACGAGCTCATCGAGTTCCACACCGAGTACGCCCGAGGCGGGGTCGGTATGACGACCGTGGCCTACCTCGCCACGTCGCCCGAGGGTCGCACCGATAAGCACCAATATCACTGGGGTATGGACGACGGCGGGATGCTGCGCAAGCTCACCGATTCGGTCCACAACGAGGGTGCCGCGATCTCCGCCCAGGTCGGCCACGCCGGTGCGGTCGCCAACGGCGCCTCCAACGGGATGACCCCGCTCGGTCCGTCGCGCATCCCCGCGCCCACCGGCCTGGCCCTCACCAAGGCGTGCACCCTTGCCGATATCGACCGGATCGTCGAGGACCACGTCCGGGCTGCGCGCGGCGCCTACGAGGCCGGTTTCGACGCCATCGAGGTGCACTTCGGTCACAACTACCTCGTCAGCGAGTTCCTCAGTCCGAGGCTCAACCGCCGGAAGGACGAGTACGGCGGGTCGCTGGAGAACCGCGCCCGCTTCGCCCGCCGCATCGGCCGTGCCATCCGCGACGCCATGGGCGACACGATCGCCGTCACCATGAAGCTCAACATGGACGACGGCGTGCCCGGCGGCTTCTGGATCGACGAGGCGCGGCAGGTCGCCAGGTGGCTGGAGCAGGACGGCTCGGCCGACGCGCTGGTGATGACCGTCGGCAGCTCCCTGCTCAACCCGATCTACCTGTTCAAGGGTGACGCGCCGCTGGAGGAGTTCGCCGCCACCCAGCCGCCCGTGATCAAGATGGGCATGAAGGTCGTCGGACCGAAGATGTTCAAGGAGTACCCCTACACCGACGCGTACATGTTCGACGACGCCCGCCAGATCCGCGAGGCCGTCGACCTGCCGATGATGCTGCTCGGCGGCATCGTCGACCGACCGTCCATCGACAAGGCGATGAACGCGGGCTTCGAGTTCGTCGCCATGGGCCGCGCTCTGCTGCGCGAGCCCGACTTCCCCAACAAGCTCAGGGAGGACGAGCGTCGTCGCTCGCTGTGTGTCCACTGCAACCGGTGCATGGCCACCATCTACAGCGGGAGCCGGTGCGTGCTGCGCGAGTACGTGCCGCCGATCCCGCCGCGCGGCGGCCACGACACGCTCCAGGCGACCAAGCTCACGCCGCAGGCCTGAGAGAGCAGGTCTGAGAGGAGGCCCGAGAGAGGGGACGCGCCCGACCGACACCGCCTCGACGGCACCCGCGGGCCGCTACGGTGAGCACATCAGGCGGTCCGCTGCCGACGACGCGGGCCGGGACAGGGGAGCAGATGTCGAGGCGACGCATCAGGGAGTACAGAGGCAAGGTCTGCGTGGTGACGGGCGCGGCCAGCGGGATCGGTCGGTCGACGGCGATCCGGCTCGCCCGTGAGAGGGCCCGTCTCGTCCTCACCGACCGTGACGCCGACGGGCTGGCATCGGTCGAGCAGGCCTGCCGCGACGCGGGTGCGCCCGTCCTGGCCGCCGAGGCGCTCGACATCACCGACCACGACGCGGTCCTCGTCTTCGGCGAGCGCGTCATCGCCGCGCACGGGGCCCCCGACGCGGTCTTCCACGTCGCGGGCAACTCGGCATGGGGTCGACCAGACCTGCTCGAGCACCGCGTGTGGCGGTCGATGGTCGAGGTCAACCTCATGGGCACCGTCCACGTGGTGGAGGCGTTCGTGCCGGCCATGATGACGGCCGGTAAGCCCTCGGCCCTCGCCCTGGTCTCCTCGGCCGCCGGTCTGCTCGGTCTGCCGTGGCACGCCGCCTACAGCGCCGCCAAGTTCGGCATCCGCGGGATCGCCGAGGTGCTGCGCTTCGACCTGGCGCCCTACGACATCGGGGTCCACCTGGTCTGCCCCGGCGGCGTCGACACCCCGCTGGTCGAGACTATCGAGATCGCGGGCGTCGACCGCTCCACCCCTGAGGTCGCCAAGACAGTCGACCAGTTCCGGCGTCACGCTGTCACCCCCGACGAGGCCGCCGAGAAGATGCTCGAGGGGGTGCGGAAGGGCCGCTACATCGTCTACACCTCGCCGGACGTCCGCGTGGGGTTCGCGGCCCAGAGGTTCGCCCCGCCGCTGTACAACCTGGCGATGACGCTTCTCAACCGCCGGATCACCAAGGTCGGACAGGGCATCCTCCCGTGAGGGGGATGGAGACCCTCCGCGACGCCGCCATCCTGCTGGCCCGTGTGGGCATCGGCGTGGTCTTCGTCGCGCACGGGTGGCAGAAGTTCTTCACACTCGGGTTGGCGCGGGTGGGGGAGCAGTTCGCGGGCTACGGCATCCCGCAGCCGGAGGTCACCGCGGCGATCGTCGCCGGGGTCGAACTCGTGGCCGGGGTCGCTCTCGTCGCGGGACTGCTCACCCCGCTCGCCGGGATCCTCCTCGGAGTGGACATGTTCGGCGCCCTGTACTTCGTCCACGCAATCCACGGCCCGTTCGTCACCCAGAACGGCTGGGAGCTCGTCGTGGCGCTCGGCGTGGGGGCGCTGCTCATCGCCGCGGTCGGCGCCGGCAGGTTCAGTATCGACAGGGTGCTGGGCGGCTGACGCCGCCGCCGGCGCCGCCGCGGCCGCAGGAGGTCGCTCAGCGGTGCCTTACTCGGCCGCCATCGCGCGCATCGCCGAGACCGGCAGGCCCTCCGGGTAGGGCGCGTCGATCCCGGCCTCGTCGAAGGCCTTGCGGATTCGGCGGCGCAACTCCCGCTCGGTGGCCCACTGCGCGTTGGCCTGCGTCACGGCGGTCATCCGCAGCGACCAGAAATCTGCGTCCAGCGCGTTGACGCCCTGCAGTTCCGGCCCGGAGATGAGGTTCGAGGCGATGGGCTCCTCGGCCGCCGCCTGCTTGGCGGTTTCGATCGCCACGGTGCACGCTCGGTCGACGTCGGCGGTGTAGGACACGGGGATCTCGAGGAACGCCACGCCGAAGTCCTGGCTGTAGTTGCCGACGCGGGCGATGTCGCCGTTGCGGCAGTACCACAGGGTGCCGTGCAGGTCGCGCAGCGAGGTGATGCGCAGGCCGACGTGCTCGACGGTGCCCTCGGCCTCGCCGAGGTCCACCCAGTCGCCGACGCCGTACTGGTCCTCGAAGAGCATGAACAGTCCGGACAGGAAGTCGCGGACGAGGGTCTGGGCGCCGAAGCCGAGGGCGACGCCCACGATCCCCGCGGAGGCGATGAACGGCGCGACGTTGACGCCGAGTATCGCCAGGGTCTGCAGGACCACCCAGACCAGGACGACGAACGACACGAGCGACTTGAGCACCGAGCCGATGGTCGCCATCCGCTGGGCCCGCCGCTGCGCGCGGCGCTGCTCGGCCCGCACGTGCTCGGCGTCGCGGCGGCGGTTGTGCTTCTTCAGGCTCGCGGCGGTGAGGCCCCCGCTCTCGTCCGCGCTGACGTCGCCGTCGTGGCCGTCCGTGTCGTGCGCCGATCCGGCCTCGTCGTCGCGCCGGTCGGACCTCTCCTGGCGGCGTCGCCGCCACCCGGAGACCGACCCATCTCCGGAGGGGGCGGTGACCCGGTCGATGCCGCGGTGCAGCAGCCAGCGCACCACCAGGGCCAGCACGATGTAGATGGCGATCGTGACCGGTTTCTCGACCAGCCACTGCTGGGTCACGTCGCTCATCGGGAGATCGGCGAAGGGAATGGGTAGCTCGTTCACCTCCGCGACGCTACTGACGGCCCGGCGGGTCCGTCACCACGAAATGGGGGCCCGGGCGCGATGCACAGCGGCTGCTCAGGACGTCCGGGGCGGGCCGAGGCGGCCGATCAGCGCCAGGACGGCAACCAGAGCTGGTGATTCCACTCGGTCTGCGTGATCGGCAGCCCCGCGAGTATCGGCAACATGTAGATGAAGTTCACGATCACCAGGGCGAGGTACACGCTCACGATCCCGCGCCCGATGAGTTGGCGCCGGCGGGAGTCGGTGGCGCTGCCGGCGATCTCGCCGAGCACCAGCGCGATGAGCATGACGAAGAACGGCACCATGACGGAGGCGTAGAAGAAGTACATCTGCCGGTCGTGTTGGAAGAACCAGGGCAGATACCCGGCCATGTAGCCGACCAGCGGAAAAGCGTAGCGCCCGTCGCGGGAGACGACCGCGCGCCAGAACGCCCACGCCAGCACCGGGATCGCCAGCCACCAGATCGCGGGCGTACCGATCAGCATGATCGCGCGGACGCACGTGGTCTCACCGCACCCGACCACGCCCTCGCCCTGCTCGACGTAGTAGAGCATCGGCCGGAGGCTCATGGGCCAGGTCCACGGCTTGGACTCCCAGGGGTGCCGGTTGCCGGCGGACGTGGTCAGCGAGGAGTGGAAGTCCAGGACCGACGACTGGTAGTACAGCCACGACTGCAGTGCGTCGGGTAGCCAGGTGTCGGCGACCTTCTCGGGGACGGCGTGCCGGTACACGGAGTTCTCGCCCGCGAACCACGGGAGCCACGTGAACAGGTGCAGGGTCGCGGGCCAGATCACCAGGGTGAGGAAGGCAGGCACCGCGTCGCGCAGCAGCGCGCCGGCGAGCGGGCGGTGGACGCCGTAGCGGCTGCGCAGGGCCCAGTCCCAGGCGACGGTCATGAGGCCGAAGAAGGCGATGAAGTACAGGCCGGACCACTTCACGCCGAGCGCGAGGCCGAGCATCACGCCGGCGGTGAACCGCCACCAGCGGAACCCGAGGCGGGGGCCGAGCTCGGAGAGGTGGAGCCGGCCCTCGAGCGCGGCGCGGTGCATGCGACCGCGCATCTGGTCGCGATCCACCAGCAGTGCGCCGGCGGCGGCCACGACGAAGAGCACCTGGTAGATGTCCAGCATGCCGATGCGGGAGGTCACGAAGGTGACGCCGTCCAGACACAGCAGCAGGCCGGCGACGAACCCGAGCTGGGTGGAGCGGGTCAGCCGCCGGGTGATACGCATGACCATGAGCACCACCAGCACCCCCGCCAGCGCGGCGGTGAACCGCCAGCCCATGGGGGTGTAGTCGAAGAGCAGCCCGCCGAGGGACTGGATCTGCTTGGCGACGGGCGGGTGGACGACGAGGCCGTAGGCGGGGTTCTCCTCGATGCCCAGCCGGGCGATGTCGTACGACTGCGGCGCGTAGTGCTTCTCGTCGAAGACGGGGGTGCCCTTGTCGGTGGCCGAGGCCAGCCCCCAGAACCGCGAGACGAACGCCAGGACCAGGATGACGCCGGTGACGATCCAGTCGCGGGCCGTGTCGACCGGGCCGGTGTCGGGGGCGGGCAGCGGACGTCCGGGGGACCGCACGCCGGGGGTCGAGGTCACGAGCCGAGCATAGTGTGGCGCCTGCGCCGCCAGGGGACACGCCTCACCCGGCGGATAGGGTGGTCGGCATGACGTCCGGACGTGTCGTGTTGGCGGCCACCCCCATCGGGAACCCGGGTGACGCCTCGGATCGCCTGCGCGACGTGCTGGCCACGGCGGACATCGTCGCCGCAGAGGACACCCGCCGCCTGCGGTCGCTCGCGACGGCCCTGGAGGTCACCATCCGCGGCCGGGTGATGAGCTACTTCGAGCACAACGAGGCGGGCCGCGTGCCCCAGCTGGTCGACCGGGTGCGCGCGGGTGACGTGGTGGCGGTGGTGACGGACGCCGGGATGCCGGCGGTGTCGGACCCCGGGTATTCGCTGGTCGTGGCGTGTATCGAGGCCGGGCTCCCGGTGACGTGTCTGCCGGGCCCGTCCGCGGTCACCACGGCGTTGGTGCTCAGCGGGTTGCCGGTCGACCGATTCTGCTTCGACGGCTTCCCGCCGCGGCGGGCCGGCCGGCGCCGGACGTGGTTGGCTCGGCTGGCGACCGAGGAGCGCACGTGTGTGTTCTTCGAGTCCCCGCACCGCCTGGCCGACACGCTCGCCGAGGCCGCGCAGGTCCTGGGCGCTGACCGCCGGGCAGCGGTGTGCCGGGAGTTGACCAAGACCTACGAGGAGGTCCTGCGCGGGACCCTGGGTGAGCTGGCCGAGCGGACGGCGGGCGGCGTGTTGGGTGAGATCGTCGTGGTGGTCGAGGGTGCCGACGCCGCCGGGTCGACCGCCACCCTCGAGGACCTCGTGGAGGTCGTCGAGGAGCGGGTCGAGGCGGGGGAGCGGCTCAAGGACGCCTGCGCCGCCGTGGCCGAGGGGTCGGCGGTGACCAAGCGGGACCTCTACCAGGCCGTGCTCGACTCACGCGCCTGAGGGGCGGGGCGGCTCAGAGCCAGGGCGCGGGCCCGCCGCCCCAGGTGAACGCCGCCTTGTGCACGCATTCGTCCCATTCGGCGTCCGGGTCGGAGTCGATGGTGATCCCGCCGCCCACCCCGAGTTCGCAGCGGCCGTCCGGCGCCACCTCGAGGGTGCGGATGGCCACCGCCAGGTCGAGGGTGTCGGCGGTCGCGAACCCGTAGGTGCCGCAGTGCAGGCCGCGGGACCGCGGCTCCCAGCCGGCGATGAGTTCCCGGGCACGTTGCTTGGGGGTCCCGGTGACCGAGGCGGGCGGGAAGGTGGCGGCCACGAGGGCGTCGTGGTCCACCGAGGTCCGCGCCGTGACGGTGGAGACCAGGTGGTGGACGCCGGGCGCGGGACGGACGGCGAGCAGGTCGGACACCCTCACCGAACCCACGTCCGCCACACGTCCGAGGTCGTTGCGTGCGAGGTCGACGATCATGATGTTCTCCGCGACGTCCTTGGCGGAGGCGAGGAGCTCGGCGGGGTCGCGGTCGGCGGGCACCGTGCCCTTGATGGGGCTGGTGCGGACGTCGTCGCCGGTGCGTACGAGGAACTCCTCGGGGGAGAAGGCCAGCACCGCGCCCCACTCGCCCTCGAGGTACGCCGACCGCGCGGCGGGGGCGCGGCGGGCCAGGGAGAGGAAGGTCTCGAGCGGGTCCGCGCGGAGCCTGCCGTCGAGGCGGGTGCTCAGGCAGGTCTGGTAGACCTCGCCGGCGCGGATCGCCTCGAGGCAGTCCACCACGGCACGTCTGTGCGCGCGTCGGTCGGGGGCGGCCCAGGTGAGGGGGATGCCGACCTCGTCGTCGTCGCCACCGTCGTCGCCGACGCCCTCGTCGTCACCGGTGCCCCCGGATGACGGCGGCCCGTACCGGCGGACCACCTCGTGCGGGTCGGGGGCGGTGCCGTCGCCCCGCCACCGGCCGTCGGGGGCGAGCGTGAGCCTGCCGGTGGCCGTGCCGCGGACCGCCGCGGGCAGGAGGGGGGCGTCGTCCGGTACGTGGTCGGGGAAGGAGCGGAACCCGACGACGACGAGGTCGCCGGCCACCGAGAAGACCTGCTCGGGCCGGGTCGGCCGCAGGTCCACGGACGGGATGATCACCGCCGGGGAGCCGCACCAGTCGCCGAGGAACGCCGCCGGGGGACCGATCCCGAGGGCCCGCGACCGCTCGTGGAGGGCGCGGAGGAGCGCCGGCACGGTGGGGGTGGAATCGGGCACCGTCCGATCGTGCCACCCCGGGGCGTCGAACCCGCGCCAGGGTCCGATAAGCGCGTTATTATCTTGCGCTCACCTTAGATTGTTGACAGGGTTCGACGTATGCCAAAGTCACGAGAGAAAGCTTTCGACGCGTCGAATGACGCCCCAGAGGACCCTGTGCGCGGGCCCCGTCCGGGCGTCGACTTCGCGGTCCTCGTGCCCACCACGATCATCGCGCTCATCGTGGTGCTCTGGGGCTCGTTCTACACGAATTCGTTCGAGAACGCCGCCGGTGAGGCGTTCTCGTTGGTGGTGGACACGGTGGGATGGCTGTTCATCCTCGTCTCGACCACAGTCGTGGTCTACGCGATCTACCTGGCCCTGTCCCGGTTCGGCGGCATCCGCCTGGGCGGTGACGACGAGAAGCCGGAATTCTCCACGCGGTCGTGGATCGCCATGATGTTCGCCGCGGGTATGGGCATCGGGCTGATGTTCTACGGCGTGTCCGAGCCGCTCACCCACTTCCAGGAGCCGCCGCCGGGGCACGAGCAGCAGTACGACGTGGCCATGGCCACGACGACGTTCCACTGGACCCTGCACCCGTGGTCGATGTACGCGATCGTCGGGCTCGCGCTCGCGTTGGCCGCCTACCGCTTCAAGCGCGGCCACCTCATCTCCCAGGCCTTCGTCCCGCTCATCGGCGAGAAGCGGGCCGCGGGGTGGATGGGGAGAGTCCTCGACATCGCGACCATCCTCGCGACGATCTTCGGCACCGCCGCCTCGCTCGGCCTGGGCGCCCTGCAGATCCGCGCCGGGCTCAACGAGACCGGCGCGGTCAGCGGTGGCGGCATCGCCCTGGTCGTGGGCGTCATCGTGGTCCTGGGCCTGGTGTTCCTCGCCTCGGCTGCCTCCGGAATCAGCCGCGGCGTCCAACTGCTGTCGAACGTCAACCTCATCCTGGCGGTGTCGCTCGCGCTGTTCGTGGCGATCTTCTCCGGCGCCCTGTTCTTCATGCTCGACCTCATCCCCACCACGATCGGCACCTACTTCTCGAACTTCTTCGACATGGCCTCGCGCACCGCGGTGAGCGAGAACGGTGAGGCCGCCGAATGGCTCTCCGGGTGGACGGTCTTCTACTGGGCGTGGTGGATCTCCTGGTCGCCGTTCGTGGGCATGTTCCTGGCCCGCATCAGCCGTGGGCGCACCGTGCGCGAGTTCATCATCGGCGTGGTCCTGATCCCCAGCACCCTGTCGGTGATCTGGTTCTCCATCTTCGGAGGCTTCGCGCTTTATCTCGAGGAGGCCGGACGCAGCGTCTTCGGCGACGGGTCACTCGAGCCGCAGCTGTTCAACCTGCTCCGCGAGCTGCCGCTCGCGCCCGTGCTCATGGTGGTGGCGATGGTCCTCATCGCCATCTTCTTCATCACCTCCGCGGACTCGGCGTCGATCGTCATGGGCGGCATGGCTCAGCGCGGCGTGGAGGAGCCGACCCGCTGGCTCGTCATGCTCATGGGGTCGTTCACCGCCGCCGTGGCGATCATCATGCTCGTGGCCGGTGACGGTGGCGGCGACGCCCTGTCGAGCCTGCAGAACATGACGATCATCGCCGCCTCGCCGTTCGTGCTGGTGCTGATCGCGCTGTGCGTGTCCATCCACAAATCGCTCTCGCGAGATCCCGCGGCCGAGGCGGCCTGACGCGACCCCGGGGGCGCGCCGGGCGTGCGGGTGTACGCCCGGCACGGCCCCCGCGGACGTGACCACTAGTCTGTAGGTATGGCGAAGACAGTCCTCACCGCGGTCGCATGGCCGTACGCGAACGGCCCCCGACACATCGGACACGTCTCGGGGTTCGGGGTGCCGTCGGACGTCTTCTCGCGCTACCAGCGCATGGCCGGCAACGACGTGCTCATGGTCTCCGGCACCGACGAGCACGGCACCCCGTTGCTCGTGCAGGCCGAGAAGGAGGGCGTGCCCGTCCAGGAACTCGCCGACCGCTACAACCGCGTGATCGTCGACGACCTGGCCGGGCTCGGCCTGAGCTACGACCTGTTCACCCGCACCACCACGCGTAACCACTACGCGGTGGTGCAGGAGCTGTTCCGCGGGCTGCACCGCAACGGCTACATGGTCGCCAAGACCACCACTGGCGCGGTGAGCCCGTCGACGGGGCGCACCCTGCCGGACCGCTACATCGAGGGCACCTGCCCCATCTGCGGCGACGACGGCGCACGCGGCGACCAGTGCGACAACTGCGGCAACCAGCTCGACCCGGCGGACCTGAAGAACCCACGCTCGCGCATCAACGGAGAGACTCCGAAGTTCATCGAGACCGAACACTGGTTCCTCGACCTGCCGGCGCTGGCCGACTCGCTGGGGGACTGGCTCAAAGGGCGCGAGGAGTGGCGGCCCAATGTCCTCAAGTTCTCCCTCAACCTGCTGGAGGACCTGCGCCCCCGCGCTATGAGCCGCGACATCGACTGGGGCATCCCCATCCCCGTGGACGGCTGGTCCGACCGCGGCGACAAGAAGCTCTACGTCTGGTTCGACGCCGTGGTGGGGTACCTGTCCGCGTCCATCGAGTGGGCGTGGCGCGCCGGTGAGCCCGAGGCGTGGCGCCGCTGGTGGACCGACCCCGAGGCCGTGTCCCACTACTTCATGGGCAAGGACAACATCACGTTCCACTCCCAGATCTGGCCAGCCGAGCTCATCGGCTACGACGGCCGGGGCGCCCGCGGCGGTGAGCCCGGGGCGCTGGGCGCGCTCAACCTTCCCACCGAGGTGGTCTCGAGCGAGTTCCTCACGATGTCCGGGTCCAAGTTCTCGTCCTCGCGCGGCGTCGTGATCTACGTCCGGGACTTCCTGGCCGAGTTCGGCCCCGACGCGCTGCGCTACTTCATCGCCGTGGCGGGGCCGGAGAATCAGGACACCGACTTCACCTGGGACGAGTACGTGCGCCGCACCAACGCCGAGCTCGTGGGCGGCTGGGGCAACCTGGTCAACCGCACCGTGTCCATGGCGCACAAGAACTTCGGCGAGATCCCGCGGCCGGGCACCCTCACCGACCTCGACGCCGAGCTGCTGCGCGACGCCGAGTCCGCGTTCGCCACCGTCGGCGCGCACCTCGAGCGCTCCCGGTTCAAGGCCGGCGTCACCGAGGCCATGCGGATCGTGGGCGCGGCCAACCGCTACATCGCCGCCACCGAGCCGTGGAAGCTGGCCAAGGAGCCCGAGCAGCGTGAGCGCCTGGGCACCGTCCTGCACACCGCGCTGCAGGTGGTCTCCGACGCCAACACACTCCTCACCCCGTACCTGCCGTCCGCCGCGCAGCAGATCCACGGCGCGATCGGTGGGCAGGGCGTGTGGGCCGCCGCGCCGCAGGTCCACGAGGTCACCGACGACATGCCGGTCGAGCTCGTCGGCGAGGGCCTGCCCGCCGCCGGACGCACGTACCCGGTGATCATGGGGGACTACGCCGCCGAGCAGGCCCGCTGGGGACGCACCGCGATCGCCCCCGGCACGCCGCTGGCCAAGCCGAGCCCGCTTTTCGCGAAGGTCGATCCCGAGCTGGCCGAGACCGGGCCGACCTGGGCGCCCATCCAGCATCCGACCGACGGTGGGGAGGGCTGAGCGCCCGCCATGGGTAAGCGCAAGTCCCGCCCGACCCCTGTCCTGCCCGAGCGGCTGCCCGGGCTCGTCGACGCGCACACGCACCTGTACTCCTGCGGGCACCGCACCGCCGACGAGGTGCGCGCGGCCGCCGACAGGGCCGCGCTCGCCGGCGTGGCCGCCATGGTGACCGTCGGCGACGACCTCGCCGAGTCCGAGGCGGCGGTCGCCGCCGCCGAGGCCGACGAGCGGGTCTACGCCGCGGTCGCCGTGCACCCCACCCGCGCCCGCGAGACCACCGATCCCGAGCACGGCGAGCAGGTGCGCGAGCGCCTGCGCGAGCTCGCCGCCCACCCCCGCGTCGTGGCGGTGGGAGAGACCGGCCTCGACCACTACTGGGTGGGAAAGATGGACGACTGCGCGGACCCGGCCGAGCAGGAGGAGTCCCTGCGCTGGCACGCCGGGCTGGCCGCCGAGCTGGGCAAGTGCCTGATGATCCATAACCGCGAGGCCGACGCCGACCTCATGCACGTCCTGGGCGAGGTCGCCGGCCCCGACTCCGGCATCCCGCACGTCATGCTCCATTGCTTCTCCTCGCCGCTGGACGTCGCGGAGGAGGCGTTGGCGCGCGGGTACGTGCTGTCCTTCACGGGCAACGTGACGTTCAAGGCCAACGAGCACCTGCGCGAGGCCGCCCGCCTGGCGCCCCCCGGACAGCTGCTCGTGGAGACCGACGCCCCCTACATGGCCCCGGAGCCGTTCCGGGGGGCTCGCAACGAGCCGGGTCTGGTGGGATACACCGTCCGGGCGATCGCGGAGGTCCGCGGGCAGTCGCCGGAGGACCTGGTCGCCGAGGTCGCCGACACCGCCCGCGCCGTGTTCGGCCTCACCGTCTGACCCCCTTTTCGAATCCGCTACCCTCCGCCGGGATCCGCTAGTCCTACAGGGGTAGCGGTTGTCGAGTCCGGGTAGCGGATCTCGAGGGGGCTGCCGGGAGGGCCTGCCCTGCGGGGTTAGGTGGGAGGGGCTGCCGGGAGGGGCCCGTGTGACTCGAGGTACGAACGGGGCTCGCGGGGATCGTGTAACGAAACGTGACCTGAATCCCTTGTCGTCGTCGTCACATCAATGCACGTCAGGGGGTGGCGCGTTGCCGACGCTCCACCGCCTCGTTACGCTACCGTGATGAAACGCGGACGGCCGTACGGCCGTTCACGGGCGATACGAGGAGAGAACCGACCAGTGGCTGACGACGCACGGACCGACACCCCCACGGGCACCCGACCCGACGGGACGCGGGGCCTGCTCGACCCCATTCACCGACTCCACGGATCCCGCTCCACCATGCTGCGGCTGTCCGTGGCCGGGATGCTCACCACCCTCGTCGTGGGCGGCGTCGCGGCGCTGGACCAGCGCACCACCTACACCCTCGAGGTCGACGGCGAGCAGGTCGAACTGGTCACCTTCAGCTCCGACGTGCGCGCCGCGCTCGCCGACGCCGGCTACAGCGTCGACGACCGGGACGTGGTGATCGCGCCCGGCGACAGCATCGACGACGGCGACACCGTCACCCTGCTGCGCGCCCGGCCCGTCACCGTCGAGGTCGACGGTCGCAGCGAGCAGGTCTGGACCACCGCCACCACCGTCGCCGACCTCGTGGCCGAGCGCGACGACGTCCCGCCCCGCAGCTACGTCAGCCCGCGCATCGACGCGGACGTCCCGCTCGACGGCACCACCGTCTCCGTGGTGACCCCGCGCGAGGCGCTGCTGTCCGACCACGGCGGCCCCGCCACCCCGATGGCCTCACCCGGTGAGACGGTCGGGCAGTTCCTCGAGCGCGCCGGCATCACCCTCGGCCCGCTGGACACTGTCACCCCGGCCCCGGACGCCCCCGTCGAGCCCGGCACCGAGGTCACCATCACCCGCGTGGCCGTCGCCGAGGAGACCGCGGTCGAGCAGTTCAAGGCCCCCGAACAGACCACCGAGGACCCCGAGGCCACAGAGGGCGAGCGCACGGTCGTCGATCCCGGTGCTCCCGGCGAGCGCGAGGTCGTCTACACGATCACCCGCGTCAACGGCGTCGAGACCGAGCGCGCCCGCGGCGCGGAGAAGGTCCTCACCGAGGCCCGCCCCGCCGTCATCCGCGTGGGCACCAAGCCGAAGCCCTCCGCGCCGGCCGTCTCGAACGGCGGCGTGTGGGACTCGATCGCCCAGTGCGAGTCGGGCGGGAACTGGAGCATCAACACCGGCAACGGGTACTCCGGCGGGCTGCAGTTCGCCGCCGGCACCTGGACCGGCCACGGTGGCGGCCAGTACGCGCCCAGCGCGCATCTCGCCACCCGCGAGCAGCAGATCGCGATCGCCGAGAAGGTCCAGGCCTCGCAGGGCTGGGGCGCCTGGCCCGCCTGCACCGCCAAGCTGGGACTGCGCTGACCGGCCCGGACGCGACCTTCCGCGGGGAGGCCGAGCCACTCGGTCCGCAGGAGGTGCGCGCACTCGCCGCCGAGCTGGGCGTCACGCCCACCAAGACCCTGGGCCAGAACTTCGTCCACGACGCCAACACGGTCCGCAAGATCGTCACCGCGTCCGGTGTGGGCCGCGACGACACCGTGATCGAGGTCGGCCCCGGTCTCGGGTCGCTGACCCTGCCGCTGCTCGACGCCGCCGGACGCGTGGTGGCCGTGGAGATCGATCCGGTCCTCGCCGCGCGGCTGCCGCGCACGGTCGCCGAGCGGGCGCCGCGGCTGGCCGAGCTGCTCACCGTCGTGGGCGCCGACGCCCTGGCCGTGTCCGCCGCCGACCTGGGCGAGCCGTCGCCCACCGCGCTCGTGGCGAACCTGCCGTACAACGTGTCGGTGCCCGTGCTCCTGCACCTGCTCGCCGAGGTGCCCACCCTGCGCACGGCGCTCGTCATGGTGCAGCTCGAGGTGGCCGACCGCCTGGCCGCCGCGCCCGGCTCCCGCGTGTACGGGGTGCCCAGCGTCAAGGCCGGGTTCTTCGGTACCGTCCGCCGCACCGGCGTGGTGGGCCGCAACGTCTTCTGGCCCGTGCCCAACGTCGAGTCCGGCCTCGTGCGTATCGACGCGTACCCCGAGGCGCCGTGGGACCTGGGCGCCGAGCATCGCCGGCGGGTGTTCGCCGTGGTCGACGCCGCGTTCGCGCAGCGGCGCAAGACACTGCGTGCCGCGCTGTCCGGCTGGGCGGGCTCCGGCGCGGACGCCGAACTCGCCCTCACCGAGGCCGGGGTCGACCCGCGGGCCCGCGGCGAGCAGCTCACCACCGCCGACTTCGTGCGCGTCGCGGCGGCGGCGGCGCGGCTCGGGATCGGGCCGGGGCACCGCGAGCCGTAGGCTGGTGGTCATGCCCCGCGACGTGTTCACCCCCGACGGCGCGCGCGCCGTGACGGCCGTCGCCCCCGCCAAGATCAACCTCCACCTGGGCGTCGGCGACGCCCGCCCAGACGGCTTCCACGACCTGCTCACCGTCTATCGCGCCGTGGACATGTGGGAGCGCGTCACCGTGTCGTTCGCCGGCGGCGCCGCCGGGTCTGGCGACGACGACGAGATCACCGTCACCGGGCCGGGGGCCCCGCAGGTGCCCACGGACCGGACCAATCTCGCGGCCCGGGCGGTCGACCTGCTCCGCGAGGAGGCGGGGTCGGATGCCCGGATCGCCATCCGGATACACAAGGGCGTCCCCGTGGCCGGCGGGATGGCCGGCGGCAGCGCGGACGCCGCGGCCGCGCTGGTGGCCACGGACCGGCTGCTCGGTCTGGGACTCGGCCGGGCGGCGCTGGAGGAGCGGGCCGCACGTCTGGGCAGTGACGTGCCGTTCTGCGTGCGGGGCGGCACGGCGCTCGGCACCGGGCGCGGCGAGAAACTCGCGACGCTGCTGCACGCGCGCGCCGAGCAGCACGTCGTGGTGGCACTCGCCGCCGGCGGACTGTCCACCCCGAGGGTGTTCGCCGAACTCGACCGGCTGCGCGCGGAGCGGTCCGTGCCGCGTGCGGGCGGCGTCGAGCCGCTCGTCGAGGCCCTCGCCGGCGACGACCCCGCAGCCGTCGCCGCCCTGCTGGCCAACGACCTGGAGCCCGCCGCACTCTCGCTGCGGCCCGCCCTGCGCAAGACGCTGCGCACCGGGCAGGAGGCCGGCGCCCTGCACGGCATGGTCTCCGGCTCCGGCCCCACCTGCCTGTTCTTCTGCTCCGACCGCGACCACGCGATCGCCGTGGCCGCGGAGATCAGCGAGTCCGGCGTCGCCCGCGAGGTGCGCGTCACCCGCGGCCCGGTCGGCGGCGCCCACATCATCAGCGACGACCCGTCCGGCGTCACCGGCCCCGGCGTCGACTCCACAGGAAAGTAGAGATGGCCCCCACCAACCTCATCAACCTCGAGCAGGGATCGATCTCCTTCGGCATCCGCCAGGTTCTCGACAACGTCTCCCTGGGCGTCAACGCCGGCGACCGCATCGGCGTCGTCGGCCTCAACGGCGGCGGCAAGACCACCCTCCTGGAGATCCTCACCGGCGTCGCCGAACCGGACTCCGGGCGCGTCTCCCGCGTCTCCGGCCTGCGGATGGCCGTGGTCACGCAGCGCACCGAACTCGCCGCCGACACGGTGGGGGAGGCCGTCGTCGGCGGGCTCGGGCTGGCCGTCCACGAGTGGGCGGGGGACGCCCGCGTCCGCGCGGTCCTCGACGGCATCGGCATCCACGACCTGGGGCTCGAGACCCCCGTCGCGGACCTGTCGGGCGGCGAGCGACGGCGGGTGTCGCTGGCCGCGGCCCTCGTGCAGGACCTGGACCTGCTGGTCCTCGACGAGCCGACCAACCATCTCGACGTCGAGGGCGTCCAGTGGCTCGCGGACCACCTCGTCGGGCGATCGAGCGCGCTCGTCGTCGTCACCCACGACCGGTGGTTCCTCGACACGGTGGCCACCCGCACCTGGGAGGTCGTCGACGGCCGCGTCGAGCAGTACGAGGGCGGCTACAACGACTGGGTCTTCGCGCGCGCCGAGCGCGACCGGCAGGCCGCCGCCACCGAGTCGCGGCGGCAGAACCTCATGCGCAAGGAGCTCGCCTGGCTGCGCCGCGGCGCCCCCGCCCGCACCTCCAAGCCCCGCTACCGCATCGAGGCCGCCGAGGCGCTCATCAAGGACGTGCCGCCGCCGCGCGACTCCCTACAGCTGTCGAGCTTCGCGGCGCGGCGGCTGGGCAAGGTCGTGGTGGAGCTCGAGGACGCGCGCCTCGACGCCCCCGACGGGCGCACCCTCGTCGACGACCTCACCTGGCGGCTCGCGCCCGGCGAGCGCATCGGCCTGGTCGGCGTCAACGGCTCCGGCAAGACCACTCTGCTGCGCGCCCTCGCGGGGGCGGCTCCGCTGGCGGCCGGCCGGCGCAAGGAGGGCAAGACCGTTCGCATCGGCTGGCTCAAACAGGAGCTCGACGACCTGCCGCTCGACCAGCGCGTGCTGGAGGCGATCGAGGACGTCGCCACCCGCGTGGCGTTCGGCAAGGACGAGCTCACCGCGTCGCAGCTCGCCGAGCGGCTCGGCTTCTCTCCCGCCCGCCAGCGCACGCCCGTTGGTGACCTGTCCGGCGGGGAGCGGCGGCGGCTGCAGCTCACGCGGGTGCTCATGGACGAGCCCAACGTGCTGCTGCTCGACGAGCCCACCAACGACCTCGACATCGACACCCTGCGGCAGCTCGAGGACCTGCTGGACGGCTGGCCCGGCACGATGGTCGTGATCTCCCACGACCGCTACCTCGTCGAGCGCATCTGTGACTCCGTATGGGCGCTGTTCGGCGACGGCCGGCTGACCAACCTGCCGCGGGGGATCGACGAGTACCTCGAGCGCCGTCGCGCCGCCGGGGCGGCGGGGGACTCGGGGAAGGTGTCGCGCGGGCCCGTCGGGGGTGCCTCGGCCGGCGCGGCGGGCTCCGGTGGCGCGGCGGCCGGCGCGGGCTCCGGCCTCAGCTCCGCCGAGGAGCGCGCGCTGACCAAGGAGATGTCCAAGATCGAGCGCCAGATGGGCAAGCTGGACTCCCGCGAGGCCGAACTCCACCGCGCGATGGCGGCGGTGTCCGAGGGCGTCATGGACACCGAGAAACTGGCAGCCCTCGATCGCGAGCTCAAGGACGTCTCCGCGGAGAAGGACGCGCTCGAGGAGCGGTGGATGGAGCTGGGCGAGCAACTCGAGGGCTGAAGCGCGGCGGTCCAGCTCGATCCCGTCCCTGCCTCCCGCTTCGGGCCGCGATCTCTGGCTCCGCCCTCCGTCCCGGCCGGCGGTTTCCGACACGGCGCCGGCTAGCCCCGTTTTGGCAGTACCCACGCACATTGTGGCCGCACCGAAGTCGGGATTTCCGCCGCGATACCGCCCTCACTGCTGCCAAACTTATAGATCGACGCGCGGAGGGGCGCCGGGTGCCCGGGCTGTCGATACTCCGGCGGGATGTCGGGGTGCCCGGGCTGTGGATACTCCGGCGGGATGTCGGGGTGCCCGGGCTGTGGATACTCGTCCACATCATCCCCAGGCGCCCTCTCTCGCGCTGTTCGCAGCAGATCCGGGACCGAAGATCGTTCTCGTGGACAACAGATTCTCAGGCGCGCCGTTCCTGGGTAGCGAGGCTCTGGCCGCGGGCCGGGTGTCGCGCCACGAACTGCGGGCCTTCCACCGACGCGTCTTCCCCGGCGTCTACGTCAGCGCGGCAGCGGCTCCCGACCCGGACACTCTCCTCGCTGCGGCGGCATTGTGGGCGCCCGCGGGAGCGGTGGCGTGCGGTATGGCCGCGGCGCGTCTTCATGGCGAGCGGTGGTTCTCGCCCCGGTCGCTGTCGCGCGAGGTGGAGCTGTACACGCGCTCGCCCACGCACGACCCGCCGGGCATTCGTAGCCGGAGACTGCGCGAGCCCCTACCGCCTGAGCAGGTGGTCGTTCGCTCGGGAATTACTGCGACCAGCGTCTTGCGTACGGCGGTCGATCTGGCGAGGTGGGAGGACGACGACGACACAGCGATCGCAAAGATCGATGCTGTCTGCAATCGATCGCGAACCGAGGTGGACGAGGTCCGTGCATTCGCGGCGGCATTGAGCGGTCTTCACGGGCTGCGGCGGGTACGTGGTCTCCTCCGCTCGTGCGACCACCTGGCCGATTCTCCGCAGGAAACCCGGCTCCGGCTGATCATCGAGAGATCGCATCTGCCCGCAGCCGTGCCGCAACTGAGAATTTATAACGAGTACGGGGCCCACGTGACGATCGCGGACTTCGCCTACCCGGAGGAGCGGGTGGCCATCTTCTATGACGGAACGCTGCACCGGCGCGGGTCTACCTGGGAGCACGACGCCCGGGTGAACGCCGAGTTGGCGGAGCTCGGATGGCAGGTCATCCGCGTGACGGCGCAGATGCTCAGGGATCCCACTACGGTGCTCCGTCAGATCGAGAGCGCTCTTGCACGGGGCCGATCAGTGCGCTGAGGTCGATGTGGTCTGCATATCCTGCCAGCCCGGAAATTGGCAGCAGTCAGGGCGGGGAACTGGCCGATTCGCCTGCGTGACTGCTGCCAGAAGTGACGTCAGTGCTGCCAGATCAGCGTCAGCGAGTGGGTGGCGCGCGGCGCGGCTGGCTCCGGGCCCGCGGCGGGTCGGTGAGCGACAGCGGGTTCGAACAGTGGTCAACCGGCGGCGGAGAGGATCGCCTCCCGGAGGTCGTCGGTGTCGGTGAGATCCGACAGGACGGTGTGGGCTCCGGCGGCGGCGAGGTCGTCAGCGGTCACCCGGCCGGTCGCGACCGCCACGCAGCCGGCTCCCGCGTCTAGTGCGCCCCGGACGTCGTGGACGTGATCGCCCACGACCACCGCGCGCGCCGGCGACACGTCGAGCCCGCGATCCCCGGCCGCGGCGACCGCCTCCCTGACGAGGTGCGCGCGGTCGGCGTGGTGATCACCGAAGGCGCCCAGGTCGGGGTCGGGCAGCCCGTCGAACCCGCAGAGCCGCAGTTTGAGCAGCGCGGTCCGGCGCATGTTGCCCGTGACGATCCCCTGGTGCAGCCGCGGGTCCGCGGCCAACGCGGCGACCGCCTCGTGGGCTCCGGGCAGGGGACCGCCCCCACCGGCCAGGAGATCGCCGGAGAAGGTCTCGCACCGCCGGGCCACGGCGTCCATCAGGGAGGTGACCACCTCGTCGTCGTGCCCGCTCATCCCGTTCAACTCGAGCAGGTCGGTGAGGATCGCGCGGTCGGTCCGCCCGGCGAACGACGCGCCGAGTACGGGCTCGCGACCCAGGAAGTCGGCGAGGGTCGGCGTGATCATGCGGGAACCGAAGCCGGCCGGATCGAGCAGGGTGAGGTCGAGGTCCCACAGGACCAGCACGGCGGTCACGCCTCGCCCGACCCCGCTCCGCCCGGCCCGGCGCCCCACGCCGCACCATCCCGGCCGACGCCGTCCGACCCCGCCTTCGTGAACGTCTGCATCAGCGGCGCGAGCCAGGTGTTGAGGAAGGCGCGCAGGTCGTCGTCGGAACGGGCGGCGGGCGAGTCGAGACACAGGACCGACCATCCGACGTGGATGCCGACATCGGTGACGAAACCCAGCCTCCCGGCCAGCTCCGGGAAGCGCTCGGCGGCGGGGGCGAGGAGCGCGATGCAGTACTCATGCGTGCGGGCGGCCGCGCCCGGGTCCGACACGGGGTCGGTGCCCCCGCCCACCGCGAGCACGCGCAGGAGCGGGTCACCGAGAATTCGGTTGCGGACCTCCACCGCGATCCCCACGATCAGCTCGAGCGGCGAGTCCGAGTTGTTCAACAGGTCCGCGAAGGCGCCGGTCATCATGGTGAGCCGCTCGGCGACGGCCTCGGAGACGAGTTCCTCGCGGGAGCCGAAGATGGAGTAGATGGTCTGGCGGCTGACATTCGCCTGCTTGGCGACCGCCGCGATCGTGACGCCGCCGAAGCCGGCCCGCCCGATCACTTCTCGGGCGGCCTCGAGGATCGAATCACGGGACCGCATCTTCTTACCTTAGAAGACAAAGCCGACGTCGCGTCGCACGATTCGGTCGAGGGACCTCTCGGCGTCGATCGGCTCGGTGAATCGGGTGGCCCGGTGGCCGCGGGCCCGTAGGATCGTGCCCATGAGCGACAAGAAGTCGTCGGACAAGGGCGGCGCCAAGAAGAAGGACCGGCTGCCGAGCGGGCTGGAGAAGCTACCGAAGAAGGCCTACGAGTCCGAGCTGAAGCGGCTGCAGGCCGAGCTGGTGGAGATGCAGGCGTGGCTGCGCGAGACCGGCAACCGGCTGGTGGTCGTGTTCGAGGGTCGCGACGCCGCGGGCAAGGGCTCGGCGATCAAGCGCATCACCCAGTACCTCAACCCCCGGCACGCCCGGGTGGTGGCGCTGCCCGCACCGACGGAGGTGCAGCGGACCCAGTGGTACTTCCAGCGCTACATCGAGCACATGCCGGCGGCCGGGGAGATCGTGATCTTCGACCGGTCCTGGTACAACCGGGCCGGGGTCGAGCGGGTGATGGGCTTCTGCACGACCGACGAGTACCGCCGGTTCCTCCACCAGGCCCCGATCTTCGAGCGGCTGCTGGTCGAGGACGGGATCATGCTCCGCAAATACTGGTTCTCGGTGTCCGACGAGGAGCAGGAGCGCCGTTTACGCTCGCGGCACTCCGACCCGATGCGCCGCTGGAAGCTCTCGCCGATGGACCTCGAGTCCATCACGCGGTGGGAGGAGTACAGCCGGGCGAAGGACGAGATGTTCATCCACACCGACATCCCCGAAGCCCCGTGGTTCACCGTCGAGTCGGAGGACAAGAAGCGGTCGCGGATCAACGTCATCTCGCACCTGCTGTCCACGGTGCCGTGGGAGCAGCTCGAGCCGCCGGAGCTGGAGATCCCCGAGAGGCCGGAGCGCAAATGTTACGAGCGCCCGTCGCGCGAGGAGTTCAAGTACGTCCCCGACGTGGCCGCGCGTCTGCTGAAGGGGTGAGGTCGCCGGGGCGTGGGGGGCATTGAGGTAGGAGTTCCTAGTATCTGCGGGTCGATCGGCGCGCGGCCTGACACACTGGGGCCATGAGTGAATACGTCATCTCCCGGCGCGAAGGCCGGATGCAGCACATCGTCCTGGACCGCCCCAAGGCCCTGAACTCGCTGGATCTGCCCATGTGTAGGGCGCTGCACACGGCACTCGACGAGGCCGCGCAGGATCCGGGTGTGGAGGCCGTGGTCACCACCAGCACGTCCGAGAAGGCGTTCTGCGCGGGCGGTGACATCCGAGCGCTGCGGGACGCGGCGGCGTCGGGGGATCACGCGGCCAACCGGGAGTTCTTCTCGGAGGAGTACGAGATGGATCTGGCGTACCACACGCACCGCGTGCCGACGGTGGCCGTCATCCACGGCGTGGCGATGGGCGGCGGCCTGGGCATCTCGATCAACGGCTCGCACCGCGTGGTCACCAAGAAGGTCATGATGGCGATGCCGGAGACCGCGATCGGCTTCATCCCCGACGTCGGCGCGAGCCACTTCCTGCCGCGCCTGTGCGGCGGCGGCGCGCGCGGCCTGGCGGTGGCGATCTACCTGGGCACGACGGGCGTGCGGATGAACTCCGCCGACGCCCTCTACACCGGTCTGGCGACGGACCTGATCGACGACGACGAGCGCAACGCCTTCGTCGACGCCGTCGGTGCGAATGGTCTACCGGAGGCGCTCCGGAGGTTCGGTCTCGAACGCTCCGCAGCGGGGGAGTCGGCTGTCGAGGCGCGGATCGAGCGGATCGAGGACGTCTTCTCCCGCGGGACCGCGCAGGAGATGATCGCGGCCCTGGAGTCCGGCGAGCAGGACGAGTGGGCCACGGAGACGCTCGGCATGCTGCGCTCGCACTGCCCCACGTCGATCGTGGCGACCATCGAGCTGCTGCGTGCCGGCGCCGAGGCCGCGGATCTGCGGGAGTGCCTGGACAACGAGCTGGCGCTGGGCGCGTGGATCACCGCCCGCCCGGACTTCGTCGAGGGTGTACGCGCCGTGGTGATCGACAAGGACCGCAACCCCACCTGGGATCCCGCGGATCTCGACGCGGTGGACGTCGACGGGATCCGGGCGGCGCTGGCCGGGAACTGACCCGGCTACTCTGGGCGGCGTCCGGCGCGCAGGACGCCGCCCACGAGGAGGACCATGACCACGACCGGTGACGGCCCCGCGACATCAGCACCTCACGAGGAGCCCAAGGGCTGGGGCATCGCGGGCGTGACCGTCGTGTCGCTCGCCGCCGCGATCGTGGTCATCTGGGGGATCTCGGAGCACTCGAGCATCCTCATGCCCGCGTTCCTCGCCCTGAACCTGGTGATCGCGGCGCAGCCCCTGCAGCGGCTCCTCGAACGGTCCGGAGTGCCGCGCTGGGGCGGGACGATCATCGTCCTGCTCGTCCTGTACGTCGTGCTCCTCGCCCTGATCGGCTCGCTCGTGTGGGCGTTGTGGGTCGCCGCGGAGTAGATCCCGCAGTATCAGGACAAGTTCGTCGCCCTCTACGAGCAGAGCCTCGAGCTGCTCGGCGGGTTCGGCGTGAGCCAGGACCAGGTCGCGTCGAGCCTGCAGGGCGTCCTGGACCCGGGGACCATCATCGGCACGGTCCAGAACGTCGCAGGCCAACTGTCCGCAGCCGGCGGTCAGCTCACCGTCCTGATCATCGCGCTGACCTTCCTCGTGTTCGACATCCCCGGCATCTTCCGCCGCCGGGCGGCGATCGCCCGCCAGCGGCCCCGGTTGGCCGACGCCCTGGGCTCGTTCACCGACGGGGTGAAGTCGTACTGGATCGTCTCCACGGTGTTCGGGCTCATCGTCGCGGTGATGGACGCGGTCGCGCTGTGGATTCTCGGAGTGCCGCTCGCCCTGGTGTGGGGCGTGCTCGCCTTCGTCACCAACTACATCCCGAACATCGGCTTCGTGTTGGGCCTGGTGCCGCCGGCGCTGTTCGCGCTGCTCACCGGCGGGCCGGGCGATGCCATCTGGGTGGTGGTGATCTACAGCGCCATCAACCTCGTGATGCAGAGCTTCATCCAGCCCAAATTCACCGGTGACGCCGTCGGGCTCACGCCCACCGTGACGTTCCTGTCGTTGGTGTTCTGGTCGGCGGTCGCCGGCCCGCTCGGTGCGATTCTCGCGGTCCCGCTCACGCTGATGGTCAAGGCGTTCCTCGTGGACGCCGACCCGCGGATGGGGTGGTTCTCGACCTTCCTCACGGCACCGGAAGCGGACGGCCGGCGGGGGAGGCGCCGCGCGGAGAGACTGGGCGCCGCGACCCGCTGACCGGGCCTCGTCTAGCGCCGCCGGCGATCTGTCGCCCGCCCGCTTCGGCGAGTGGTCGCAAATGCCGTCCCGAGCGGCTCGCTACCTGGGAAAACGTGGGCGGTTGTGACCGCTCGCTGAGGGCGGAGGGCGGAGGGCGGAGGGCTGGCGCGCAGGCGCGCACGCGGACTCGGCGCGGGTGCTGCGCCGCCGCTACCGTTCGCTCATCGGGCCTCGTCGCCGGTCTTCGCTGTCTACCTCTCGCCCGCCCGACGCCGCCCGCCCCGACGCCGCCCGCCCCGACGCCGCCCGCTTCGGCGAGTGGTCGCAATTGCCGGCCTGGGCGGCCCGCCACCTGGGGAAACGTGGACGGGTGTGACCGCTCACCGTGGGGCTGTGCGCAGGGCGCGGGTGAGCGCTCGGGTCCCGGCCCTGGTGCGCGCGTGGGGGCAGATCAACGCGGCACGCGGGCGCGGCGGAAGCCCGTGGTGCGCGTCGAGCTCGGCGGGCGTCGGCTCGCTAGTCGGCGGGTTCGTCGGCGTCGACGCGCGTGAAGGTGCCCCACCCGTTGGCGTCGAGCAGCTCCACTGTGACGGTGTCGCCCTCGAAAGTCACGCTGCCCCGGGACCCGCGCGGCCAGTTCTCGCCCACCGGGCTCACGGCGAACGTGTCCCCGTCCCAGTGCTCGAGCGGCCAGACCAGCGGCCCCAGACCCACCGCCAACGCGAGCTCGGGGCCTGAGGAGCCGGCGCCTGGAGAGCCGGCGTCCGAGGACCCGGTGTCCGAGGACTCGGTGTCCGAGGACTCGTCGGCCACCGTGGGCCGGACCTCGATCTCCCCGAAGTACTCATTGCGGTAGAAGCCGAGCAGCTCCTCGGCGGGCCGGGGCGGTGCCGGCGCGGACGGCTGGCGCGTGGAGACCAGATCTCCCACCGGGTCCAGCAGCGGGCCGAACTGCTCGGTGTACAACTCGCGCCACTCCAGTGAGGGGTCGCCGTACTGTGCGTAGTCGGCGAACCGGGCGTTGATCGTCTCCGCGACCCCCGTCGGCGCGGCGTTGGTCAGGGTGATGATGCCCAGATCGAGGGACGGCATCATGAGCATCGCCGTCCCCGCGCCGAGCGCGAACGCCCCCGAATGGCTCCACTGGACGCGGCCCGAGGAACTCGTGCCGATGTTGAAGCCATAGCCATAGCTCCCGGTGCGGTCCGCCGCGTCCCGCGGGGGCGCCGACACGGACTGCGGGGTCAGGGCCTGCCGGAGTGCCTCGGAGGGGACCACCTGGGCACCACCGGGCCCCTTGCCGTCGTCAAGGACCATGGACATCCACCGCGCCATGTCGGTCACCGACGAACTCAGGCCCCCCGCCGGGGCCTGAGCGTCCGGGTCGCGCGCGGGGTCCGCCGGGATCCACTCGCCGGACGACTCACCGGACTCGGCGGCCGGTGCGCGTACATGGCCGATCGCGCGGTTGTCGCGATCGAGCAGCTCGTCGTACGAGAACGAGGAGTCCGACATGCCGAGGGGATCGAAGAGGCGCTCGCGGCCCAGCTCGGCCCACGGGGTGCGGGCCGAGGCGGCCACGGCCTCAGCCCCGGCGGTGAGCCCGAAGTTGGTGTACGCGTACGAGGTGCGGAACGGCTCGAGCGGCAGGTGGCGCAGGCCGTGCAGGATCGCGGGGCGCTCGTAGCCGAGGTCCTCGAGGTCGTCGCCGGCGTGCTCGGGCAGCCCCGAGCGGTGGGCGAACATGTCGCCCACCGTCACGACGTCCGAGATGCGGGGGTCGGAGAGTGCGAACCACGGCAGGAACTCGCGGACCGGGGTGTCCCAGCCGACCCGGCCGCCGGCGCTCTCGGCGGCCACGACAGTCGCGCTGACCGGCTTGGAGATCGAGGCCAGGGGGAAGACCGTCCGTGCGTCGACCGATTCGCCGGTCTCGGTGCTGCGGACCCCGAAGCCCTCGGCCAGCGCGACCTCGCCGCTGTGCACCACGGCCACCGCGGCGCCCGGCACGCCGGAGGCCTCGAGCTCCTCCTCGACGATGTCGGTGACCTTCCCGATCGCGTACTCGATGCGGTCCTCCGAGACCTCGAGCCCGGAGTACGCGGCGGGGCTCTGCCCGGGCACCGGATCCGGCAGCGGGAGGCCGCACGCGGCGAGGACCACGGCCACCGCCGCTCCGATCGCCGCTGCGGCAGCGAGGCGCGGTCGGGTCTGGCGTCGCGGGGCCGGGTTCGGGGTCATTGCCCCAGGTTAGTCGTCCGGAGGGCGGGACCGCGGGAGCAACGCAGCGGGGGTCGCCTGCCCGGTCTCAGGCGCCGCCGCGAGCCCGTTCCCAGTTGGCCGTCCACGCCTCTGCGCCGCCCATGAGCTGGCGCTCCAGCTCGGCGCGGTCGGGCCCGGCGCGGTGGAGCACGTCGGCGGCCCAGTCGGCGTACAGGCCGTACTGGGCCACGCCGTCGAGGTTGAGGTCGTAGACGCGGTCGCCGAACCGCCAGCGGTCCATCACCTCGCCGCTGGGCGCGGTGAACGGGTAGACGAGCGGGTCGGACGCGGCGCTCGGGCGGGGTTCGGCCAGCGGTGCGAGGCCGTTGACGTCCGAGCCCCAGCCGTACCCGTCGACGGGCCGGATCGTGCCGGCCGTGTTGGTGCGCCACTGCTCGAGGAAGCCCACCTCGAAGTTGTCGGTTTCGTCGGCGGGCCAGGCGAACGCGGCGACGAATCCGCCCTGCTCGTGCACGCGCCGAGTGTTGCCCTGCGTCGCCCAGGCGTGGTCCACGACGAGGCCGGTGTATCCCGCCTCGGCGGCCATGTCGAGCGCGCGGTGGGCGGTCTTGACGCCCATGTGGTCGATGTTGATGACCATGCCGCGCGCCATCATCCCACGGATCGCGTGCCCGCCCAGCGCCGTCAACCCGCGCACGTTGCACAGCGGCTGTTCGGGGTAGACGGGCAGGGCCGCGCCGGCGGGGGCGCCGGAGGACGCGGCGGCGAGCCCGTCGGCGACCGGCGTGCTGGCGAGCGGCTGGGCGTGGTCGGCGTCGGGGCCGGCGCACGGCTCGGTTTCCCAGAACCGTTGGGTGCCGAGCTTGTTGCCGATGTTCACCGCGAGCCCGGCGAGCTCTTCGTCCATGCGGGCCCCGCCGAGGGCGTTGTCGAACTTGTGCACGGGGAAGACCGTGGACACGCCCCAGGAGGCGAACTCGTCGAGGCCGCGGTCGATGTCCTCGGGAGTGCACCTCGGCGCGTCGTCCACGACCCGGCACCCGAACGGTTCGGAGGCCTCCACGCCGAGCGTCACGGCGAGCTTGCCCTCGGCGGCGATCGCGCGGACGTCCTCGGGCGACCGCGCGATCCGGAACCAGCCCCGTCCTGGTCCGCCGTGCTCGGCGTCGATGTGCGCCTCCATGCGGTCGAGGTAGTCGACCTGGTGGCGCAGTTGTGCCATCTCGTCGCACGAGGTGCGGGCGGGGACGCCGAGCGCGACGAGCGCCTCGCACAGCACCCGGTTGGCGACGAGGTGGTTGTTGAGCACACGGAGACCGCCGCGCCACGCACGTTCTATACCGCTGTAGTGGGCCTGTTCGTGGAGTTGGGAGTCGTGGGACGGCCACTGCGCGAACGTCGGGGGCCCTTGGTTGCCGCCGGGCAGGTCGGTTCCGCCGAGCACGGATTCGAGCAGGGCGAAGTGACCGGTGCCGGAGTGCGTCGGGCAGTCGGCCAGGGCCTCGGCGATGCCGCCGGGCGCGAACGGCTCGCCGCATCGCAGGCCGCCGCCGAAGGCCTGGGAGGCGGCGATGTGCGCGTGGGCGTCGACCATGCCGCGGATGGGCGGTGCGCCGTCCGGCGTGGCGGCGTGGGCGCTCGGCTCAGCGGCGTGGGCCTGTCCGCCGCCGACGGTCCCCGCGCCGAGGGAGGTGGTGAGGGTGGTGACGAGGGCGACGACGAGGACGACGACGAGGACCGGCGGCGCCCCCGTCGTTCGCCGGCCGGGATGGGCGGGTCGTGCAGAGGGGCCTGGGTGCGCCGTCATGGCCCGACACTAGCCCCGCCGCCCGGCCTGACGAGGGCTTTTCGCCTGCCGGGCGGCTGCCGCCCGATCAGAGCTGGCGGGCGACCTCCGAGGCGACGAGGTCGAGGTGGTCGAGATCGGACATGTCGAGCAGCTGCAGGTAGATGCGGCGGGCGCCGATCTCCGCGTAGCGGCCGATCTTCTCGACGACTTCCGCCGGGGTGCCGGCGGCCCCGTTGGTGCGCAGTTCGTCGGCCTCTCGGCCGATGGCGTCGGCGCGGCGGGCGATCTCGGCCTCGTCGCGTCCGCAGCACAGGACGAGTGCCGCCGAGCGGATGATCTCCTCGGGGGCCCGGCCGCGTTCGGCGCAGGCCTCGTCGACGCGTCGGTACTGGGTGGCGACGGTGTCGACGTCGGCGAACGGGACGTTGAACTCGTCGGCGAACCGGGCGGCCAGCGCGGGGGTGCGCTTCTTGCCGTGGCCGCCGACGATCACGGGCGGCGGCGACTGCACGGGCTTGGGCAGGCCGGGGGAGTCGACGAGATCGATGCGCTTGCCGCGGACCGTCAGCGTCTCACCCGCGGGCGCCGACCACAGCTGCTCGAGCGCACCGAGGGTGTCCTCGAGCAGGTCGAACCGCTCGCCGAGCGGCGGGAACGGGATGCCGTACGCGGTGTGTTCGTCCTCGTACCACCCGGCGCCGAGGCCCACGTCCAGGCGGCCGCCGGACATCTCGTCGACCTGGGCCAGGGAGATCGCCAGGGGGCCGAGGTGCCGGAACGTCACCGAGGTCAGCAGCGTGCCCAGGCGGATGGAGGAGGTCTCCCGGGCCAGGCCGGCGAGCGTGAGCCAGGCGTCGGTGGGGCCGGGCAGGCCGCTGACGTCGCCCATCTTGAGGTAGTGGTCGGAGCGGAAGAACGCCTCGTAGCCGAGGTCCTCGGCGGCGCGGGCGACGGCGAGCTGGTCGGCGTACGTCGCGCCCTGCTGCGGTTCGACGAAGACGCGGAGGGACACGCGGGAATCACTGGGCATGGGTCCAGCTTGCCCGCGGCCCGCGGCTGCGCGCCAGCCCCGGGGCTAGTTGGTGTCCGCGACGAGCGGCTCGATGGTGAGGTGGTCCATCTCCTTGGAGATGTACTGCAGGCGCCACTTGTCGCCGAACAGGGCCAGGAGCTCGCCGTCGGTGCGTTGGAACACCTCGACCCCGCGTTGGCGGCCCAGCTCGTCGGCGGACTCGGCGTCGGTCCGCCGGGCGATGGAGTACGGCAGGTTGTCGACGATCACCTCGACGTTGAACTCGGCCTTCATGCGGGCCGTGACGACCTCGAACTGCATGGGGCCGACCGCGGCCATGACCGGGTTCGCGTCGCCACGCGTGTCGTTGCGCAGGATCTGCACCACGCCCTCGGCGGCCAGCTGATCGATCGCCTTGCGGAACTGCTTGTACTTACCCAGCGACTGCGCGCGCACCACGGCGAAGAACTCGGGCGCGAACTGCGGGATCGGCGGGAACTGCACCTTCTTGCCGGTGTAGAGGGTGTCGCCGGGCGCGAGCCCGGTGGCGTTGACCAGGCCCACCACGTCGCCGGGGTAGGCGGTCTCGACGGTGTTGCGGTCGCGGCCGAACACGGTCAGCGCGTACTTGGTGGTGAACGGCTTGCCGGTCTGCGCGTGCTGCGCCACCATGCCGCGTTCGAACTCGCCCGAGACCACGCGCATGAACGCCAGCCGGTCGCGGTGGGCCGCGTCCATGCCTGCCTGCACCTTGAACACCACGGCGGAGAACGGGTCGGTGGTCCGGCGCGGCTCACCGGAGACGGTGGGCCACTCCCGCGGCGGCGGCGCCAGTTCGACGAGCGCGTCGAGGATCTGGTGCACGCCGAAGTTGAGCATCGCGGAGGCGAAGATGACCGGGCTCGTCTCCCCGGCGAGGTACAGCTCCTGATCGTGGTCCTGGCCCATCGCGGACAGCAACTCGGACTCCTCGACCGCGGTCTCCCACACGTCGCCCTCTCTCGCGGCGGCGGCGTCCGGGTCGTAGTGCTCCTCGGGCGCGATGGTCGAACCGCCGGCGGTGCGGGTGAAGTGGACGTACTCCTCGGGTGTGCCGTCCTCACCGCGCCGCAGGAGACCGCGGTAGTCGCCCGCGATGCCGACCGGCATGTACAGGGGAGTGGGCACGAGCCCGATCTGCTCGGTGATCTCGTCGAGCAGCTCGAGCGGCGCGCGGCCGGGGCGGTCCCACTTGTTGATCACGGTGATGATCGGCAGGCCGTGGTGCTTACACACCTGGAACAGCTTGAGCGTCTGCGGTTCGAGGCCCTTGGCCGCGTCGATGAGCATGACCGCCGCGTCGACGGCCGTGAGGACGCGGTAGGTGTCCTCGGAGAAGTCGGCGTGGCCGGGGGTGTCGACGAGGTTGATGACGTACGGCTCGTCCGCGGGGTCGGCGCCCTCGGGGGCGTACGTGAACTGCAGTGCGGTGGAGCTGACGGAGATGCCGCGGGCCTTCTCCATCTCCATCCAGTCCGACACGGTCGAGCGGCGGCCCGATTTGCCGTGGACGGCCCCGGCCTCGGTGATCACGCGGGCGTGCAGCGCGAGCGCCTCGGTCAGCGTCGACTTACCGGCGTCCGGGTGTGCGATGACGGCGAACGTCCTGCGGCGAGCGACCTCGGACGCGACGTCCTCGGCGGTGTCCGTACCCGAGGCGTGTCCGCCCGTTCCGGTGTCCTCGGCGGTCTCGGTCACGCGCACTCCTCACAGCAGTCGACGGCCCTCGTCGTCGTCACCCAGGGTACGTCCGCCCTCGTCCGCGCACCGAATCCGCCCACGTCACCCCCCGAGCCCGGCCGGGCTCGCGAAAAGCGAGGTCAGACGTGGCGCGCGGCGCGCCGGCGGCGCGGCTCGTCCGACACGGGCGGCCGACCCGGTCGCGCCCTCGGGGACGCGGGTCGAATGAGTACTGTTGTCGCCGTTCACATCTCGGGGTGCGGCGGTGGATCGGTAACGGCGAGCGGCTAAAAGTCCGATTATTTAGGCAGGTGTCGTAGTTCGCGGGTGTCGGACCCGGCCGCTACGGTGCGCGGGACAGGGATCAGGGACGAACCGAAGGGGGAGGGCGAAATGGGGGAGGGCGAGATGGGGGAGGGCGACAGTCGCTATCCGGTGGGCGAGGAGGGCCGGGGGCAGCGGGAGGAGCGAAGGGAGGCGCTCCGCCGGCTGCGTCCGGCGGTCGAGTGACTGCGCGGGCTTTCCGAGGCCGGGCGGCCCGGTGGCGCGTGGGCGGCGCACCGGTCACTTCTGCGCTATCCGGGTGTCGAGGACGACGCCCGGGCGGTGATGGCGGCGTTCGATGGCGGCGTTCGACGGAGGCGTTCTCACCCGGCACGGGCACCTCGAGCAGCTCGCGCGGCGGGGCCTGTCTCACGGCGGGTTGACCGACCTCGCCGGGCTGGCGGAGGCGGCGGACGAGGAGCTGACACGGGCGCTCATCACGTGGGTGGCCCGTTCCGAGCGCTTTGAGGGTGGTGGGATGGCCGAAGCGCTGAGGGAGGGCACGCTCGTGGTGCTGCTCGACCGGCTGTTCGAGCTCTACGATCTGTGACCGTCGGGCCGCAGCGCCGCCAGGTAGCGGCGCGTGAGCCGGTTCTGCTCTGCGCGTGCCACGGGTGCGCCGAGCCTGGCGAACAGGGTGGCGTGGGCGGACTCGGCGGTGATGGTCAGGGACACGGCGTCCGTGGCGGGGTCGCGCCGCACGAGGAAGCGCTCCCATCCGCGTTCAGGGTGGCCGGGCAGGGCGCGGTAGGTGAAGCCGTGCGCGTCGGGCCGGTCGGTGACTTCGGTGACCTCGCACGGTGCGGCGAGTCGGAGCCACGCCGCGGGTCCGGTGCGGGGCCGGAGTGTCACCGTCCGGCCGGGGGTGGCGGGTCCGTCGGCGACGACGACGAGGCCGGCGCGGCGATGCATCTGCCAGTTGATGAGTTGGTCGCCGGCGCGATCGAAGAGAGCGGCCCCGGAGCCCAGGTGGGCGTCGCGCTCGAACCGCCGGACCCGGCTCACGCCGAGTGGACCTGGTTCTGGGCGGTGTCGAGCCCGTGCTTGAGGAGCAGTTCGACGGCGTCGGCGGCGTCCTGGATGAGGAACGGCACGTCGGGCTGCTCGAGCTTGGAGAAGCGCTTGAGGACGAAGTCGGCCACCGCCATCCGGCCCGGTGGGCGGCCCACCCCGGCGCGGACCCGGATGTAGTCGCGGGTGCCGAGCGAGCTGGACACCGAGCGCAGACCGTTGTGGCCGCCCTCGCCGCCGCCCCGCTTGAGCCGGACCTGGCCGAAGTCGATGTCGATCTCGTCGTGGATGACGATCACGTCGGTGGGCGCCACGGAGAAGTACTTGGCCACCGCCGCGACCGGGCCGCCGGAGAGGTTCATGTAGCTGCGGGGACGCGCCAGCACGACGGGGGTGTCGGCGAGTCGCGTCTGGGCGATCTCGCAGTTGGTCTTCTTGTGGGTGGAGAAGCTCGCCGGCATGGGCAGCGCCCGCGAGGCGAGCTCCTGCAGGACGTCCCAGCCGATGTTGTGGCGGGTGCCCTCGTAGTCGGGTCCGGGGTTGGCCAGGCCCACCACGAGAGTGGGGCCGGACGGCTGGTCGGCGGTAGTCACACGCCCCATGATCCCAGACGCCGGGCGAGGGCTCATATCCGCAGCTCGGTGCGCGCGGTGTCGAGCACGGCGGCGGTGAGGGCGTCCAGATCGGGGGACTGGAGTTTCCAGTGCTGCCAGAACAGGGGCACGTCGAGTGGGCGATCCGGGGAGACCTCGACGATCTCCCCGGAGACCAGCCACGGCGTGGCCAGTTGCTCGGGGATGAGGCCCCAGCCCAGCCCGGCGACGATCGCGCGGACGTGGTCGTGCGAGCTGGGGATGAAGTGCCGGGGCCCGGTCGGCTCGCGTCTGGCCAGCCGGCGGTAGTGGTGGTTCTGGTGGCCGTCGCTGCGGTCGAAGTCCACTATGGGGGCCCGCCCGAGCGCGGCGGTCGTCGTACCCTTCCGCAGGTGCCGGGCAACGAACCCCGGGCTGGCGCAGGCGAGGTACCGCATCGACCCCAGTGGGAGTGCGCGGCAGCCCTGGACCGGGCGCGACTGGCTGGTCACCGCGGCCATCACCTCGCCGCGGCGCAGGAGCTCACTGGACAGGGACTCGTCCTCGCGGCGGATGTCAAAGACGACCCGGCCGCCGTCGTGGATCCCGGTCATGGCGTCGAGGAACCAGGTGGACAGGGAGTCCGAGTTGCACGCGACGGCCAGGACGACCGGGTCCTGCCCGGAACCGAGATCGTCGAGTTCACCGGCCAGCGACTCCTCGAGGTGCAGCATCTGCCGGGCCGTGCGCAGGACGGTTTCGCCGGACCCGGTGGCGGTGATGGGTCGGTCGCGGCGCACGAGGATGCGGCCGGCGGACTCCTCGAGAGCGCGGATCCGCTGGGACACCGCGGACTGGGTGATGTGCAGGTGCGCGGCGGCGGCCTCGAACGATCCGAGATCCACCACGGCGACGAGCGTGCGGAGCTGGTCCAGCTGCAGAGCTTTCATAAGTACAGCTGATGCTAGACCAGAAACTGCAGTCGCACTACTGGTGGACGCTTGCCTAGATTGAGGGTGTGACCACCACTACCACTCTCTTCATGGGCGCAGGCATCGGCCTCGGACTCATCGCCGCCGTCGGTGCGCAGAACGCGTATGTACTGCAGCGCTCGATCCGCGGGGACGTGTCGATGGTGCCGATCGTCGTGTTCTGCGTACTCTCCGAGGCGGCGCTCATCCTGCTCGGAGTGGCCGGGGTGGGTGCTCTCATCGAGACGGCGCCGGGTGCGCTGACGGTGATGACTTGGATCGGGGTGGCGTTCCTCGTGGCCTACGGAACGTTCGCGGCGGCCCGCGCGATCCGCCCGGGGGAAGGGCTGCGGGCCGACGGCTCCGGCCGCGTGCCGTCGACGATGGGGGCGTTGGCGGCGTGCGCGGCGTTCACCTGGCTCAACCCGCACGCCTATCTCGACTGCGTGGTGTTCCTCGGCACGCTCGCCAACCAGCAGGGCGGGGACCTGCGGTGGGTGTTCGCTGCCGGGGCGTTCCTCGCCGGCACGGTGTGGTTCTCGCTCATCGGCTTCGGCGGCAAGGCGCTCCGCGGCCTGTTTGCCAAGCCGGGGGCGTGGCGTGTGCTCGACGGGGCGATCGCCGTGATGATGTTCGTGCTCGCGGCGGGGCTCATCCGCGGCTGATCCGCTCGCTCGCGCGCCGGGCCCGTCGCAGCCGCGCGCCGTGTGAATCCGCAGGGCCCGTCGCAGCCGCGCGCCGGCATGGCATCTCGCGCGCGCCGGCGGGCCGGCCAGACGCCATCCCGGGGAGCGGCGACGGATTCGAGCGTCCGGGCACTGGGGCGAGACGCCAGGCACGGGGGCGAGGAGCCATTCGCTGGAGCGATACGCCAGACGGGGAAGCGTGTTGGGGTGGGGAAATGGAACGGGCCCGGGACGACACTCTGGTCGCCTCCGGGCCCGTGGCCTCCTCGCCGCTGTAGGACGGCGGTAAGGGGATCAGTCCTCCTCGGCGGCCTTCGCGGCGTCCTCGGCGGCCTCGCCCTGCGGCGCGGACTCCTCGTCGGACTCGAGGTCGGACTCGGACGGCGCCTCGATGACGTTGACCAGCAGGGTCTCCGGATCGGAGACCAGGGTCGCGCCGGAGGGCAGCGTGATGTCCGCGGCGGTGAACTGGGTGCCGGCCTCGACACCGGAGAGCGAGAGTTCGAACTCCTCGGGGATGTCGGTCGCCTCGACCTCGATCTCGATGTAGTCGGCGTCGGTCGTGACCAGGGTGCCGGGGGCGGCCTCACCGGTGAGGATCACGGCGACCTCGACGACGACCTTCTCGCCCTTCTTCACCACGAGCAGGTCGGTGTGCTCGATGACGCGGGTCAGCGGGTGCACATCGATCTGCTTGGGCAGCGCGAGCTGCTCCTCACCCTCGATGTCGAGGGTGAGCAGGGAGTTGGTGCCGTGCGCACGAAGCACGGCGGCGAACTCGAGCGCGTTGAGCAGGAGGTGGCGGGGCTCGGTGTGGTGGCCGTACAGCACCGCCGGCACCTGGCCCTCACGACGGGCGCGGCGGGCGGAGCCCTTGCCGAACTCGGTGCGGGTGACGGTCTTGAGGTTGTTGATTTCCTTGGCCATGACTGCCTTTTCGTCGGAGTGGGAGAGCGTGACGCTCTACGAGTGGTACCTCCTCGGCGATCGAGACGATCGTCGAGGCCGGTCCACTGGGAACCACACCGACAATGATCGCGTCGATAACGGAGTGACCCGGGTTGATGCGGGTCCTCCCTCGCCGAGATGACCCGACCAGCCTAGCGCTGCGGGGTGCGGCGCCCAAAATCGCCCGACCCGCCGCCCCGGGTGTGGGGCGGCGGGTCGGGCGCTGTCCCGGCTAGGTGGGCCAGCAGGTGCAGTGGGTCAGCCGGGGCGGTGGGTCAGAGGATCTCCTCGACCTCCGCCGTGGGACGCGCGAGGCGGGTGCCCTTGTCGGTGACGACGAAGGGCCGCTCGATCAGTCGCGGGTGGGCGACCATCGCGGCGAGGAGCTCGTCATCCGAGGCATCGATGAGGCCGAGCTCGGTGAACTCCGCCTCCTTGACGCGGACGGCCTGCCGCACCGTGAGCGCGGCGTCGGCGATCAGTGTGCGCAGTTCCTCGACGGTGGGCGGGGTGTCGAGGTACTTGATGATCGTCGGCTCCACACCCCGCTCGCGCAGCAGCTCGAGGGCCTGCCGCGACTTGGAGCAGCGGGGGTTGTGGTAGATCGTCGCGCCCATGGTCGGCCTACGCGGAACCGTTGAACAGGCTGGTCACCGAGCCGTTCTCGAACACCTCGTGGATGGTCCGGGCCAGCAGCGGCGCGATGGACAGCACGGTGAGGTTCTCGAACCGCTTCTCCGGCGGGATGGGCAGCGTGTCGGTGGTGATGACCTCCTTGGCCCCGCAGGTGGCGAGACGCTCGGCGGCCGGGTCGGAGAAGATGCCGTGGGTGGTGGCGATGATGACATCACCGGCACCGGCGTCCTTGAGCACCTTGACGGCGCCGGCGATGGTGCCACCGGTGTCGATCATGTCGTCCATGAGGACGCAGGTCTTGCCCTCGACGTCACCGACCACGCGGTTGGACTTGACCTGGTTGGGCACGTTGGGATCGCGGGTCTTGTGGACGAACGCGAGCGGGGCGCCGTCGAGGGCGTCGGCCCACTTCTCGCCCACCTTGACGCGGCCGGCGTCGGGGGAGACCACGACGATGTTGTCCGTCCCGTAGTGCTGACGGACGTAGTCCGACAGCTGGCCCTGGGCGTGCATGTGGTCGACCGGGCCGTCGAAGAAGCCCTGGATCTGGTCGGTGTGCAGGTCGACCGTGATGATCCGGTCAGCGCCCGCGGTCTTGAGCAGATCGGCGATGAGGCGGGCCGAGATGGGCTCGCGGCCGCGGTGCTTCTTGTCCTGGCGGGCGTACGGGTAGAACGGCAGAACCGCGGTGATGCGCTTGGCGCTGCCGCGCTTGAGCGCGTCGATCATGATGAGCTGCTCCATGATCCACTTGTTCAGCGGAGCCGGGGCGCTCTGCATCACGAAGGCGTCGCAGCCTCGGACGGACTCCTCGAAACGGACGAAGATCTCGCCGTTCGCGAAGTCACGGGCGGTCTGGGGGGTGACCTCGACGCCGAGTTCCGCGGCCACCTGATCGGAGAGTTCGGGGTGTGCGCGCCCCGCGAAAAACATCAGGTTCTTCTGGTTGGCGATCCAGTCGCTCACTGTGTGAGTCCGTCCTTCTGGGAGTCGTTCCGGGCACGACGGGCAGCCTCTGCCGAACCGGAATCCGGCCGGTTCTTGATCACCCAGTCGTCGATGTTCCTCTGCCGTCCTCCGGACACCGCGAGGGCACCCGGCGGGACGTCGTCCTTGATCACGGTACCCGCGCCCGAATAGGCCCCGTCTCCGACGGTCACCGGTGCGACGAACATGGTGTCGGAACCGGTGCGGCAGTGATCGCCGATCACTGTACGGTTCTTGTTCACCCCGTCGTAATTGACGAACACACTCGACGCCCCGATGTTGGTGTGCTCACCGATGGTCGCGTCACCGACGTAGGTCAGGTGCGGCACCTTGGTGTTGGCGCCGATCGTAGACTTCTTGACCTCGACGAACGTGCCGATCCTGGTGTTGGCGCCGAGGTCCGCCCCGGGCCGCAGATACGCGAACGGGCCCACCTCGGCACCATCCCCGACTGTGGCGCTCACCGCATGTGAACGCACGACCGAGGCCCCCTCGCCGACGGTCGTGTCCTGCAGGGTGGTGTCTGGGCCGATGGTCGCGCCGTCGTGGACGACGGTCGCGCCCGCGAGGTGGGCACCGGGAAGGATCGTCACATCGCGGCCGATCTCCACGCCCACGTCGAGCCACGTACTGGACGGGTCGACGATGGTCGCCCCGGCGCGCATGGCCGACTCGCACAGCCGGCGGTTCATCTCGCTGGCCAGGGCGGCCAGCTGCACACGGTCGTTGACGCCCGCCACGAGGTCCGCGTCCTCGACGCGGTGCCCGCGGATGAGTCCGTTGGCCTGCCGGGCCAACTGGATGACGTCGGTGAGGTACAGCTCGCCCTGCGAGTTGTCGGTGCTCAGCTGCCCGAGCTTGTCCCGCAGGACCTGCGCGTCGAACGCGTAGATGCCGGAGTTGACCTCGTCGATCGCCCTCTCGTCGTCCGAGGCGTCCTTGTGCTCGACGATCCTGAGCACCTCGCCGTCGTCGTTCCTCACGATGCGGCCGTACCCCGTGGGGTCGGGCGCCGTCGACGTCAGGACGGTGACCGCCGCCCGCGGCCGCATGTCGTGGCGGCTCACCACCTCGCGCAACGTCTCGGCGTCGAGCAGCGGGATGTCGGAGGTGGTCACAAGGACCGTGCCGGAGAAGTCGGCGGGCAACCCCGACATCCCGGCCGCGACCGCGTCACCGGTGCCCTTCTGCTCATCCTGGACGGCGGTGGAGACCGGCACACCGAGCTCGGACGACAACTCGTCCACCGCGGCGGAGACCTGCTCGCGTTGATGGCCCACCACCACGACGATCGCGTCCGGCTCGATCCCCGCCGCGGCGTGCAGGGCGTGACCGAGCATGGTCCGCCCGCACACGCGGTGCAGCATCTTGGGGGTGGCGCTCTTCATCCTGGTGCCGGAGCCGGCGGCCAGGACGATGACCGCGGTCTGGGTGCGATCGGTCTGCGGTGTCGTCATCAAATCTCCTCGGGCGTGGCAGCGCCCTGTGGGGGATGGGCGGCTGCGCAACATATGTGCAACCGCCGACAGTGTTGGTCGTTCGCGTCTGAGGATAGAGGGTCACTCCGACGATCCGGACCGTCTCGCAGCCGAGTAGCCTGCCCCGGGTGTCAGTTCTGAGGCGCCAGCTCGCCGATACCCGGCCGTTGAGGCAGCCGGACTTCCGCAGACTGTGGCTCGCCAACATCGTCACGGTCATCGGCGCGCAGCTGTCCATCGTCGCGGTGCCGCAGCAGGTCTTCGAGATCACCCGCAACTCCGCCTACGTCGGCCTCACCGGCGTGTTCGCGCTCGTGCCGCTCATCGTGTTCGGCCTGTGGGGCGGGGCGCTGGCCGACGCCTTCGACCGGCGCAAGCTGCTCATGATCACCACTACCGGCCTCATCGCGACCGCTGCGCTGTTCTGGCTGCAGGCCGCTGCCGGGAACCAGAACGTGTGGCTGGTGATGGGGCTGCTCGCCGTGCAGCAGGCGTTCTTCGCGGTCAACCAGCCCACCCGGTCGGCGATCATCCCGAAGCTCGTCCCGTCCGACCAGCTCGCCTCCGCCTCCGCGCTCAACATGACCGTCATGCAGTTCGGCGCGATCGTCGGGCCGCTCTCGGCGGGCATCCTCATCCCGGTGCTCGGGCTGGAGTCGCTGTACCTGCTGGACTCGGTGGCGCTCCTGGTGACGCTGTACGCCGTCTACCGGCTCCCACCCCAGCCGGTGTCGGGGGAGCGGCCCTCGGTCGGGTTGCGGTCGGTGATCGACGGGTTCGCCTACCTGGCCACCCGCCGCATCCTGCTGGCCTCGTTCCTCGTGGACATCATCGCCATGGTCTTCGGCATGCCTCGGGCGCTCTTCCCACAGATCGCCACCGAGTCCTTCGGTGACCCCCCGACCGGCGGGACCGCGCTCGGGCTCCTGTTCGCCGCGATGAGCGTCGGCGCCGTGTTGGGCGGCGTCTTCTCCGGCTGGATCCCGCGTGTGCGACGGCAGGGCCTGGCGGTATTGGTGTGCGTGGCGCTGTGGGGTCTGGCGATGGTCGCGTTCGGCGTGTTCGTCGCTGCGGCCTCACCCGAGGGCTCGGCCTGGTGGCTGTGGCTGGCGCTCGCGGCCCTCGCGTTCGGCGGTGCCGTGGACATGGTCTCGGCCGCGTTCCGTCAGGCCATCCTGCTCGAGTCGGCGACAGACGAGATGCGTGGGCGCCTGCAGGGCGTGTTCATCGTCGTGGTGGCCGGCGGCCCCCGCATCGGCGACGTCGCCCACGGCGTGGCGGCGGCGTCGGTGGGCACCGCGGTCGCGGCGGCCGGCGGCGGCGTGCTCGTCGTGGTCGGCGTGGTGATCTGCGCGGTCGCGTTCCCGGCGTTCCTGCGCTACACCGTCCGCAGCGCGGTCGAGCGGGGTGCGAAGGGCTAGACCGCCGGGTACTGCGTGCCCGTGAGGAAGCGTGCGAGATGTACCGCGTTGGACGAGAGCGTGGTGATCGTCGAGGCCACGGCCGACGGCGTCTCGTCGAGGTCCTTGTAGTCCTTGGGGTTCATCGCCTCGTGGTTCCAGTAGGTGCCGCCCTGGGCAGGAATCGTGAAGCCGATGTCGTTGAGCCCCTGGAACGTGTCGGCGATGATCTTGTGCGCGCCGTCCTCGTTGCCCACGACCGAGACCACGGCGACCTTGCCGAACATCGCCGGCCGGCCCTCGTCGTCGGTGGCGGACAATTGCGCGTCCAGACGCTCCAACACGCGCTGCGCGATGCTCGACATGTGGCCGATCCAGGTCGGCGTGGAGAAGACGAGGATGTCGACACCCCGGATCTTCTCGAGGATGGCGGGCCACTGGTCGCCGTCGCCCATGTCGTCGTCGACACCCGGGCGCACGTCGTGGTCGGCGACGCGGACGGTCTCACCGGTCACGCCGTGACCGGCCAACTCGTCGAGGATCTGCCGGGCGATGAGGTCACTGCTCGACTCGGCGGGAGAGGCCTTGAGCGAGCACACCAGTCCGAGGGCTTTCAGGTCCGTGTCCATGCCGCGCACGGTAGACCCGCCCCGCGCGCCGGACAACCGCTGTCGCGGGACCGCCACCAGACCGGTGGAGCGTGTCGGAGGCGACCCCTACGGTGGGGGCCACTCACGGATCGACGAGTGGAGAGGACACGGGTATGAGCACGGACCGGACGGTGGCCGACCTCGTCGTCGAACGACTGGTGGCCTGGGACGTCGAACGGATCTACGTCTACGCCGGGGACGGCAACAACCCCCTGCTCGGAGCGCTGCGCCGCTCCGACATCGCCCCGGCGTTCGGGCGCGCTCGGCACGAGGAGTCCGCCGCGTTCATGGCGGTGGCCGACGCTAAGTACTCGGGCGCGGTCGGCGTGGTGACCTCCACGCAGGGCCCCGGCGCGATGCACCTGATCAACGGGCTGTACGACGCCAAACTCGACAGCGTGCCCGTCGTGGCGCTCGTCGCGCAGCAGCACACCAGTGTGCTCGGCTCCGGCTACCAGCAGGAGATCAACCTCGGCAACGTGTTCGCGGACGTCGCCGGCCCGTACCTGCAGACCGTCTCGTCTGCCGAGCAGGTGCCGCTGGTGCTCGACCGGGCGTTCCGGTCCGCGCTCACGCACCGCACCCCCGTGGTCGTCATCCTTCCCCACGACGTGCAGAACCTGCCGGCGCCGGAGTTCGGTGGCGAGCTCGGCCAGGAGCACGGCGTGGTGGTGACCACGCCCGAGTGGACCCACGGGGTCACCGCGCCGCGTGACGACGACGTGGCCCGCGCCGTAGAAGTCCTGGACGCGGGGGAGCGGATCGCGATCCTGGCCGGGCGCGGGGTGGCCGGGGCGCGCGACGAACTCATGGAGCTGGCCGAGTGCCTGGACGCGGGCGTCACGATGAGCCTGCTCGGCAAACCCTACGTCGACGAATCGTCACCGCTGGTGGGTGGGACCATGGGGCATCTGGGGACGACGGCGAGTGCGCGGATCCTCCAGAACTGCGACACCTTGCTGATCGTCGGTTCGAACGACCCCTGGACGGAGTTCTACCCCGAGCCCGGGCAGGCGCGGGCCGTGCAGATCGACCTGGACCCGGTGCACCTGGCGAACCGATACCCGATCGAGGTGGGCCTGGTCGGCGATGCCGCGCTCGCGCTGCGTGAGCTGCTCGGGCGGGTGGCCGAGAAGGACCGCTCCGCCTGGCGTGGCGACGTCGAGAAATGGGTGCGCCAGTGGCGGGAGATCTCCCGGATGCGCTCCGAGGTGCCCACACGCGGACTCAACCCCGAGCTGGTCGCCCGGCGACTGGCCGACCACATACCGCACGACGCGCGCCTCGCCGTGGACGTGGGCAGCAGTGTCTACCACTACGTGCGGCAGATGGATCTGCCCACCTCCGTGCCTGCTCACCTGTCGTCGACGCTGGCCTCGATGGGCTGCGGTATCCCGTACGCGATCGCCGCCAAGGCCGCCGCACCCGCCAAGCCGGTGGCCGTGCTGGCCGGCGACGGCGCGGTGCAGATGCTCGGTATCAACGAGCTGATCACCGTGGCCGAGGCGTGGCCCGCCTGGGAGGACCCGACCATGGTGATCGTGGTGCTCAGCAACCGCGATCTGGCAGAGGTGAGCTGGGAGCAGCGGGAGAGCGAGTCGCAGCCGCGGTTCGCGCGGTCGCAGGAGGTGCCGGAGTTCGACATGGCCGCCTACGCCGAGCTGCTCGGCCTGCGGGGGGTCCGGGTCGAGGAGCCCGACCAGCTGGTGCCGGCGCTAGAGGAGGCGTTCTCCGCGGACCGGCCCACGGTCATCGACGCGATCACCGATCCGGACGTCCCGCTGCTGCCGCCGTTTCCGCACGGCCGCGAGATGCTCGAGTCGATGCGTACCGGCCTGGAGGCGGAGGGCGCCGCGGGCGAGCACGCCCTCGATCTACTGGAGACATATGCACGGATGGAGGAGGAGCGGTTCACGTGACGGGGACAAACGGACCAGGCCAGCCCGACGAGCCGGACTTCCGGCCCGACGCCGAGGTGGAGCGCACACCGCGTCGCTCGCGCCAGCCCGCGCTGACGGTGCTGGCAGTGGTGGCGATCCTGCTGCTCGTGATGGCGGTGGGGATCTTCGGCGGGATCTTCTAGCCCCGGCGCGGGCGGGCTCGCCCGCGTCCCGGTCGATCGATGAGCTCCCCCGCCAGGACTCGAACCTGAAATGCCTGAACCAAAATCAGGAGTGTTGCCAATTACACCACGGGGGAACGGCCCGCGCGCGGGCCACTCCCCAGTCTGGCATACGAGCACAGCCCCACTGTCGCCTACCTGCTCCCGGATGGGTGGCCTGGCCGCTAACAGCCCACACGGGGGAGTCCGACCCCTGATCGGTCGGCCGCGTTCAATGCTCCGACTAGGCTTTTCCGTCGAGGGAGGCGACACCACATGACAGGTCAGTCGGAAATGACGTCGGCGCCGCGTACCAGGATGTCAGCGGCGAAACGCCGGCAGCAGTTGGTCGAGGTGGGCCGCCGGATTTTCGCCGAGTACGGCTACGACGCGGCCACTGTCGAGGAGATCGCGTCGGTCGCAGGCGTGTCCAAGCCGGTCGTCTACGAGCACTTCGGCGGCAAGGAGGGCCTGTACGCGGTGGTGTGTGACCGCGAGCTGGCCTATCTGGGTGCCGAGATCACCGAGGCATTGGAGGGCGAGGGGTCGCGCCGCCGCATCGAGCGCGCCGCGATGGCGCTGCTTCGCTACGTGGAGGAGCGCACCGACGGGTTCCGGATCCTGGTGCGTGATTCGTCACTGAACAACGGTGGCTCGTATTCGACGCTGCTCAACGACGCCACGGCCAGTGTCACCTACATCCTCGAGGAGGAGTTCGTGGCCCGCGGGTTCGACCCGATCACCACGAACGTCTATGCCCAGGCCCTGGTCGGCATGGTCTCCGGCACCGCGCAATGGTGGCTTGATGAGCGCACTCCGCCCAAGGAGGAGGTGGCCGCGCATATCGTCAATCTCTGCTTCAACGGCCTGTCGCACCTCGATCCCGCGCCGTCGCTCGAGTCAGGTGTCATGGCGAAGTACTCCAGCCGCAGTCATCCGGCCGGCGACTCGGCCGGGCGCGATCTGCGCCCGGGGCCGGCTCGGCCCTGAGCGCAAAGAACGAAGCCCCCGCGGCCCTCGAATAGCGGGCAGCGGGGGCATCCGTGTCAGCAGGTTCGGCAGTCACGGCCTGCCTGAACGGTCGGCCCGAGAATCAGACCTCGTCTGCCACCGGGGCGCTCGAGAGCTTGGCGGCATCGCTGCGTAGACGGAACGAGACGGCGATCATGATCAAACCGACGATCACGCCGAACCAACCGGCGAACGGCAGGAAATTCTCGATGGTCGACGGCCCGAACAGCGCCAGGCCGAGTCCCACCACGGCGATCACAACGCCGACCGCACCCATGATCCACGCGTTGGCGACGACGGTCCGGAGGGTGGACGCGCCGTAGACCAGCAGCGCACCGGAGGCGATCAGCCAGATCGCGAAGAGCAGCACCAGCGCGGTCACGGTGATAGACGGCCAGAACAACACGACCAGGCCGAGCACGATGAAGAGCGCGCCGCCTCCGATGAACAGGCTCGACGAGCCACTGTGTCCGCGCAGCCCCAGGCCCGTGGTGATGGTCATAGCGCCGTCTGCGATCGCGAACGCCGCCACGAGGAACACCGCGAGCATGAGGCTCGAGCCGGGGGCGATCAGCGCGGTGATGCCGAGTGCGAGCGCCAGGACACCGCGGATCAGCTGGACCCACCAATTACGGGTGAGGGACGTGATCATTGCTTCCACCTCTCTGTCAGCGGGCTCTCAGCCCGTACGCCTAGTGATCATGCCCGCAGTTCGGATTTGCGGCAGTCCACTGTGAGGCATTGGACTCTAGTAGGTATCCGCCGGTGTTCGCGGGTGCCAGCAGCGCGCGCCAGCGCCTGCAGGTGGCCGCCGACCCCGACGGGGTGCAGGGCGAGGGCCGCCGGATCAGAGGTTCGCGAAGAAGTCCGCCCAGTAGTAGTCCCAGAACGCCCACAGGATGACGCCCGCCACGGCGAGGAACCACACCACCACCGGGACGAGGTGCCAGCTCTGCAGCGTGCGCACCCAGCGGGCCGCCGTGAGTTTGGCCAGTACGTGCAGCAGTGTGTACCAGAACATGGGGATGGTGGTGGCCCACACCACCATGCACCACGGGCACAGGACCTGGATGGAGAAGATGGACTGGAACGCCAGCCAGTGCACGAACCCGGCGGCGAACGTCAGGCCCAGCAGCGTGCCCACCCAGTACCAGCGGGGCATCCGCACGCCGGACGCGGCGGCGACGCCGATCGCGATCACGATGCCGTACCCGACGAGCCCGATGAACGGGTTGGGGAAGCCGAACGCCGCGCCCTGCTCGGAGTTGATGACGCTCTTGCAGCTCATGAGGATGGAGAAATTGCAGGCCGGCGTGTAGTCCGGGTTCTCCAGCAGCCGGATCTTGTCCAGGCTGAGCTGGAACGACGCGAGCAGCGCGAGCGCGGAGCCGATGGTCAGCAGCACGCCGATCCACCGGTCGGTGAACACTCGCGAGACGACGCCGGAGTGGGCGTCGGCGTCGGTGCCCGCGGCGGGGGCGATCGTCACCGGCTCGGCGGGGGCGCCCGTGGGGTCGTCGTGGGGGGCGTCTGAGGTCTCGCGCATGCGGCAAGCGTACCGATGGCCGATCAGCCCGCGCGCTCCTGCGACGGCGGACGCTGCCCTTGGTGGCCGCGGGAGTGGTCGGCGTAGAACCGCATGTGCGCTGCGGCCGCCGCGTCCCAGGTCAGCGAGGCGGCCAGAGTGCTGCCGTCCCGGGCCCTGACGGGATCGGGGGAGAGTGCCGACTCCAGGCGGTCGGCGAGCTCAGGGATGGACGCGGCGTACTCCACGCAGGTGCCGAACACCTCTCGGAGGATCGGCAGGTCGCGGGCGACCACCGGCCGGCCGGCCGCGAGCGCCTCCATGGCGGCCAGCCCGAAGCCCTCCTTGGTGGAGGGGAAGGCGAAGACGTCGCACGCCGCGACGAGGCCTGGCAGGTCTCCCTCCGGTACCACCCCGAGGACGACGGGGTCGATCCCCAGCTCCACGCACCGCCGGTCGAAGCGCGCGCGGTAGTCGCGGTAGTCGAACAGGGTCTCCCCGCCGGCAAAGACGAGCGAGAGGTCCGGACGCCTCCGGCGCATCAGCGCGAACGCCTCGAGGAGATCGATGCTGCCCTTGCGGGGTTCGATGCCGCCGACGGCCAGCACGTACGGGCCGAGGTCGCTGCGCCACCGTTCGCGGGCGGAGACCGCCCCGGCCCCCGGGCCAGCGACCTGCGCGAAGCGGGCGTGGTCCACGCCGTTGGGGATCACCGTGGGGGACAGTCCCCACCCCCGCCGGACCTCGGTGGCGACGGCGTCGGAGACGCACACGTGCGCGTAGGGGGTGGTGATGGCCTTCTCGTGGCAGTCCACCAGTACGGGGGTGGTGAAGTCGTCGAGGTGGTGGATGGTGCGGATGCACCGGCCGACGGCGTTGGCGCTGATGCAGTCCTGGGCGTGGACGATGTCGAAGCCGTCCGGATCGACGAACTCGCGCAGGGTGGCGATCGAGCGCACGATGCGGTCGGTGACGGACTCGCCTGGGCGATCCGGGAACGGTGCGAGACGGACAGTGACGGCGGGGTCGACCTCTCGGAAGAAGCCGGCATCCGCGCCGCGGGCCAGCGAGTACACCGTCACGGCGGCTCCGGTCCGGGCCAGCGCCTCGGCCAGGTGCAGGGTGTGGACCACGCCTCCGCGCGGTCGGGTCGAGTAGGTGAGCAGGGCTATGCGCACGGCGGGTCCCCTTGCGGTGGCGGCGTGTAGGTCTCGGGTCGTCGCTCCGCGAGGTGGTTGAGGACCCTCCTTGATCGGCGGAGCTTCGTGTCGAGGTCCACCTCGACCCTCGCGATCCCGCCCTTGGACCGGGTGGCCGCGAGGACCTCGCCGCCGGGCCCCACGACCTTGGCCTGGCCGAGGAAGCGGAGGGAGCCCATGACTCCGGTCTGGTTGGAGGCCACCACGAACACCTGGTTCTCGGCGGCCCGCGCGCAGTCGTAGAGGTCGAACAGCCGGGATTGACGGTCCGCGGGGAGTCGCGCGGCGCGGTCGGTCACGCTGGCGGGCCACGCGGACAGGGTGGCCACCACCTGGGCGCCATCGAGGGCGAGCGATCGCGCCGACTCGGGGAAGGTCTTGTCGTAGTCGATGAGCATCCCCAGGCGCCCGACCGGGGTGTCGAACGCGCGGAACGTCTCCCCGGCGGCGTAGTGGGTGCCCTCGTCCACGGGCTGGTGGACCTTCCGGTGGACGCCGAGCACCCCGTCGCCGGTCAGGCAGACGGCGGTGTTGTAGCGCGTCCCGTCTCCGGCCTCGGTGTACCCGATGCAGACGGTCATGTCCCCCGCGGCGGCGGCGATGGCGGCCAGCTCCGGGCCGTCGGGATCGAGCGCCGGCGGGAGGGTCTCGGTCGAGGGCGAACGCAGGTCGCCGAGGTAGCCGCCGAGGGTCGCGTGCGGGAAGACGAGCAGGTCCACGCCGTCGCGGGCGGCGGCGTCGATGATCCCGACGGCCTTGCCGACGCACCGCGGGAGATCCCGTCCGAAGTTCCCGGCCAGCGCCCCCAGGGTCACCGTGCGCATCAGGCGGGGCCCAGCCCCGTGACGGTGCCGGCGACGGCGACGGTCACCTCGCCGTCGGGCCACCGCAGCCTCACCCCGGGCTCGGCGGTGAGGCGACCGCACGCCGCGCTGACCGCCGGCCCCGCGGGTGACGGGGCGGGGGCACGGTCCGTGGTGAGCATGGCGTAGCCCGGGAAGCAGGTGAGCCAGGCGCCGATGCTCGCCCCCCGGGGGCGCGGAATCGCAGCGACGTCGAGTTGGGCACCGGTCCCGGAGGCCTCGGCCAGCATTCCCGCCGTGCCGACGATCCCGGCCATGCTCACGTCCTTGGCGGCGGCGGGTGCGATCTGCGCCACGTGCCCGGAGAGCAGTCGAAGCTCCTCGGAGGTCCGGCTGCTGGAGGAGTCCCACTGCCGCTCGTGGTAGCCCGGGCGCCAGGAACCACCGAGGTCTGCGGTGAGGGACAGGGTGTGGCCGACGCGCCCGCCTCCGGCGGGGACCGGCCGGGAGGTGCGCCCGAGCGCGGTCACCGACAGCGCGGACGGGACACCGACCTGCGTGTGGCCGCCGAGCACGGGTACACCCCAGGCCGCGGCGGCCGCGGCCACGCCCTTGACGATCCGCTCGAGATGGGAGCTGGTCGGCGCGGCGACGGCGTCCAGCAGCCCCACGGGGTCGGCGCCCATGGCCGAGAGATCGCCGAGGTTGACCAGGACCGAACACCACCCCGCCCACTCGGGGTCACGCTCGACCATCGAGGGGAGGATGGCGTCGCACGCCGCGATGAGATCGGTGCCCGGCACCGGCGCCCCGTCGTCACCGCGGAACCCGGTCGCACCGAGGCCACCGGGCTGCCCGGCGAACGGGGACAGGAGTCCCGACAGCAGGGACTTGGTGGAGTCGGCGAGGCGCTGGATCCGGTCGACCGGCCACCTCATCCGGCGGTGGGCGCGACCGGCGACGACCGGCCCCGCCCCGGTGTCGACCCACCCCAGGGAGGTGAACAGCGGCGAGTAGCGGTCCTGGACGGTGGCGTCGAACCGCAGCACACCTCGGGCCTCCACGTGCGCGCAGGCGGAGCGGATCAGGGCTGGGCCGATGCCGCCGGAATGGGCAGTGTCGGCCACGACGAGTCGGCTGCCGGACCACCACCCGATGTCCGGCTGCGCGCACGGCGCGATCCGGACGCCGCCGAGGACCGTGCCGTCGGGGGCGACGGAGACGAGCACCAGAGTGCGGGGATCGGAGTCCACCTCGTCGAGGTCGCTCACGGTGAAGAGCCCCTGGCGGAGTACGAACTCCTCGTGCCGGAGCCGGTGGTAGGCGGCGACGGTACGTGGATCCTCGGCGATCCGCACCACCGGGCCCGGCTCCGCGCGGCGGCCTCCCGCGAGGAGGGACGCGGCGGCCGAGCCCAGGACGGACTCCGCCGTGCGGGTCCGGCCCGGAAGGGCGGGGCCGGTGAGGTCTCGGATTTCGAGCATCGTCTCAGCCCCCGACCGACTGCAGCACGCTGCACGCCCCGCACGCCGCGCAGCCGGCGCGCTGGTCGGCCCCGGCCATCCCGATGCGCCCCAGGTGCGCGCCCACCTCGCGGCTGATGTACTCCACGCGTCGCTGATCGGGGGCGGGTGCCCCGTCGACGTCGACGGCCAGCGTCCCCGACTGGGGGCGGTACGGGACGATGAACGGATAGACGCCCGACTCGGCCAACTCCTTGGCCCCGGCGATCATCTCGTCGGGGTCCTCGCCGAGTCCCACGAGCAGGTAGGTCGAGACCTGGTTGCGTCCGAACACGCGGACCGCCTCGTCCCACGCGGCCCGGTACTCCGCCAGGGGCACTGACGACTTGCCGGGCATCCACCGCCGGCGGACGTCGTCGTCGAGCGACTCGACGTGGATGCCGATCGCGTCGGCACCGGCGTCGCGGAGGTCGGTGAGGACCGCCAGGTCGGCGGGTGGCTCGCACTGGACCTGGATCGGCAGCTCCGGGACGGCCTTTTTGACGGCGCGGACGCAGCGGGCCAGGTGGGCGGCTCCGCGGTCGCGGCCCGCCGAGGTCCCGGTGGTCATGACCATCTGGGTGATCCCGTCCAGGTCCACGGCGGCACGGGCGACCTCGGCAAGTTGCTCGGGTTGCTTGACTGGCACCGTCGTGCCCGCGCGCAGCGACTCCTCGATCGAGCAGAACCGGCAGCGCTCCTCCCGGCGGTAGCGGATGCAGGTTTGCACCACCGTCGTGGCCAGGACGTCCCGGCCGTGGAGGCGCGCGATCTTCTCGTAGGGCACCCCGTCGGAGGTCGTGCGGTCGTAGAACCGGGGTCGGCCGATCGCGGAGATCTCCAGCCCGGTGTCGACGCCGTCACGCAGGACCCGGTCGCCGTCGAAGACGAAGGGGCTGTCGGGATTGCGGGGGATCGCCGCGTCGCGCCCGGAGACGACGAGGTGCCCGTCGTCGCTGGGTCCCGCGCCCCCACTGCGGTGCAACGGAGGGGTGCCCCGGATGCCGAGGAGGGCCAGGTCGACCCGGGTCGAGGTGGATGCCCCGGTGGTGGAGGTGGTCATGATGCCTGTTCCTCTCTGGTGGCGTGACTGCGGGCGATGATGCCCTCGGCCAGGTGGGCCGCGTCGCGGTCGATGCCGAGGAAGCGGCCGGAGCCCCAGGTGTGCATCCAGGGCAGGCCGATGAACGACAGGCCGGGGACCTCCGTCACGCCGCGGGTCTGCATGGGGTGGCCGGCGCCGTCGAACGCGCTGGCCTCGATCCAGCGGTAGTCGGGCCGGTAGCCGATCGCCCAGATGATCGTGGTGATGCCCTCCGCGGCGAGGTCGAGTGACGTCGGGTCGGCCTCGGGTGCCCACACCGGCTCGTACCGCGACGGCGGCGGGGCGTCGATCCCGTGTGCGTCGATGTGTCGGTCGATGTCCGCGCAAATGGAGTTGTACACGCGGTCCGCGGAGTCCAGGGCGTCGGTCAGCGTCGGAGCGAAGCGCAGCCCGGAGTCCCGGCCCGAGGTGAGCGTGCCGTACAACCGCATGCCCTCTGCGGCGAAGCGCCGCAGGTCCACATCGCGTCCGCCGTCGCGGCCGGTGACGTAGTGGTTGGTCTTCTCTTGCGCGGCTTTGCCTCCGGGGTACTGCTGTGCTGGGGTGTCGTACAGGCCCATGTCCGCGAGCCAGGTCATGCAGTCCCGGCCCCGGTAGAACCGCGCGACCCGCGGGGCGCCCCCCACGGCCAGGTGGACCCGGCGCCCGGCCAGGTGCAGGTCCTCGGCGATCTGAGCGCCGGACTGGCCGGAGCCCACCACAAGGACCGCGCCCTCGTCCAGCTGATCGGGGTTGCGGTATTGCTCGGAGTGCAGCTGCGTCACCGCGGGGTCGAGGAACGAAGCGTAGGGCGGGATCACGGGGACCGGGTAGCCGCCGGTAGCCACCACCACCTCGTCCGCGGTGATGGTCCGCTCGCCGATCGGTCCGGCGAGGGTCACCTCGAAGCCGGTGCCGGTCCGGCGGAGCCGGGTGGCCGCCGTGTGCTCGGCGAGCGGCGGGTCGAAGGTCTCCAGCCACCCGTGCAGCCACTCGACCACCTGGTCGCGGGTCATGAACCCGTCGGGATCGGGGCCCTCGTAGTGGTAGCCCGGCAGTCGGCAGTGCCAGTTGGGCGTGACGAGCGTGAACGAGTCCCACCGGGTGTCGGCCCAGGCGTGGACTGCGGTCTGCTTCTCCACCACCAGGTGGTCGACACCCGCAGTGCCGAGGTGGTGGCTCACCGACAGTCCGGCCTGGCCGCCGCCGATGACGAGCACCGGGACATGGGCGACGGGGGAGACCTGCGTGGGGTTCATGGGTGCTCCTGGGGGTCCGGGGCGACGGATCGGAGGTCCGGCGCGGGGGGCTGGGACGCGGAAGGCAGCGGGGGGTGCATGGAGACGACCTCGACGAGGGCGTCCCCGGGGTGGGCCCGGGACGCGGAGGCCACCTGGGCGGCGGTGTCCGCAGCGGAGCTACACAGGAAGCCGTAGCGCGCGCGGACCCGCTCGCCCGCCTCGGTGAGCCCGTCGGTGGCCCGGCGGCGGAACTCGGCCACGCTGAGGCGGTCGCCGACAGTGAGGTGATCGTGGATCACCAGACTGGGGGAGTAGTAGTCCCGGACCGTCCCGTCGGGCCACCGGACGGCGAAGCTCATCTCAGGCACTGGCGAGCGTCCTCTCCTCGGCCGGGTCGCTGACCTCGACCAGCGACCCGTAGACGTCGGGGCGCCGATCGCGCAGGTGGAACATCCCGGCGCGCATGGCCGCGAAGGTCCCCGCCACGTCGACCTCGGCGACCGCCAGGCCCTCGTCGAGGGTGGTGGTGGCCAGGATGTTCCCGCCGGGGTCGACGATCTTGGCGTTGCCGACATACCGCAGGGACCCGAAAGTCCCCGCCTGGTTGGAGGCCACCCAGAACACCTGGTTGTCCAACGCCCGTGCGGAATCGAAGAGGTTGAACCGGTAGGTCCAGCGGTCCTCCTGGAGGTTGGCGGCGGTCGCGGTACGTGCCGCCGGCCACGCGGACAGGGAGGCGATGATCTCGGCGCCCTGCAGTGCCATGACGCGCGCGGCCTCGGGGAACGCCTTGTCGTAACAGATCTGCAGGCCCACCCGCCCGACCGGAGTGTCGAACACCCGGTAGTCGCCGCCGGAGGCGTAGGACATGTTCTCCCCGAGGGGCTGGTGCACCTTGCGGTAGGTGCCGTAGACGCAGGTTCCGTCGAGGACAGCGGCCGCGTTGTAGCGGCTCACCCCGTCGTCGTCGAGTTCGCAGAACCCGATGGCCACCACCAGGTCTCCGATGATCTCCTGCACGCGGGCGATCTCGGGGCCGTCGAGTCGGATGGCGGGGGGCAGCGAGCCGGCGGTGGAGACGGTGTCACCGTGGTTGCCGAGGCTCGAGAGGTAGCCCCCGATGGCTGCCTCGGGAAAGACCAGGAAGTCGACGCCGCTCTCGCGGGCGATCCCTGTGTAGTGGGCGATGGTCCGGTAGTTCTCTTCCAGGTCGCGGCCGAAGTTGGCGGCGACCGAGCCGATGGTCGTCATGACGTCAGACCATGTAGGTGGAGTTGATGATCGCGCCCTTACGGGCGTAGTGGATCAGGGCGTCCTGCACGTCGAGCGGGTGCGCGGGAATCACGCCCTCGATCAGGTCCTCCTCGCGACCGCCGTGGAGTCCGAGCCCGAAGCGGCAGCAGAACACCGTCCCGCCCTCGGAGATGAACGACTCGAGGGACTCGTTGATGTTCTGCTCGCCGGGGAAGCCGGAGTCCCCGGTGGTCGGGAATCCGCGGGTGGCCAGGCAGTTGATCGCGCCGGGCCCGTAGAAGTAGATGGCCGACTCGAATCCCTTGCGCAGCGCGCGGGTGGCCTGGAGGACGGCGACGAAGGAGACGGAGGACTCGTGTGCGATGCCATGCACGAGCGTGAAGTAAGACTCCCCCTCCTCGGCCTTGTAGTCCGGGAAGATCTTGGTGCCGCCGTAGATGTTGGTGCCCTTGGGCAGCGACGGGTGCGGGATCTCCTTGAGGGAGGCGGCGATGTTCTCGGTGATGGTGGTGTCGAACTCGGGCATGGTCGGCTCCTCGGGGACGAGGCCACCGGAGGGGTTCCGGTGACATGGCAGCGAGTACACGCCCGCACCGTTACCGTTGCGTGTCGGTCTGTTACCGGGTGGTTGCGATTGGAACAACGCATCCGTCGCCGACGAAACATTGCGACCGACGCCGCCACCCGGGGGTGGCACTGAGGCGGCTCTGCGCCACGACCGGGTGCGGCACCGTGGCGGCACCACGGGGGTCCTGAGGCTGCTCCGCGCAGCCCGTGGAGTCGCCCCCGCGCTCCGGCGCCGGATGCCGATTACACTGGTGCTTTCCGTGCGGCCACGTCCGCCGCGCCCACCCCACCTGGAGGACTCACACGCGTGACCACCACTGTCAGCAGCCCCACCACCGCCGCGCTGTCCGGTCTGGCCGGTGCGGTCATCTCCAACCCGGCGCTGGCCGACCTGCGCGCGGGCCTGGACCGCGACACCGCGGTGGTGCGCGCGCCGGAGTCGCTGCGCCCGTTCCTGGTGGGCGCGCTGGCCGAGCGCGCGCCGCTGCTGGTGGTCACCGCCACCGAGCGCGAGTGTGAGGAGCTCGTCGACGAGCTGTCGGGGATGTACGACGGCGAGGTGGCGCAGTTCCCGAGCTGGGAGACGTTGCCGCACGAGCGTCTGTCGCCGGCGGCCGACACGATCGGTCGCCGCCTCGAGGTGCTGTCCGCTGTGATGGCCGGACGGGCGCCGAGGATCATCGTCGCGGCGGCGCGATCGGTGGTGCAGCCCATCTCCCCGGCGGCCGCCCGCCGCGAGCCCGTGCGCCTGACCCGGGGCGCCGAGGTCGACCCGACCGACCTCATGGCCCACCTGGCCGAGTTCGCCTACACCCGCGAGGACATGGTCGCCCGCCGCGGTGACATCGCCGTGCGCGGCGGCATCGTGGACGTCTTCCCGACCACGGCCGACCACCCCCTGCGCATCGAGTTCGACGGCGACGAGATCGCCGAGATCCGCGAGTTCTCCGTCGCCGACCAGCGTTCGCTGCCCGACGGCGAGGTCGAGCAGGTCGTGCTGTACCCGTGCCGCGAGCTGCTGCTCGACGACGACGTCCGCACCCGGGCCGGTCAGCTGGCCGCCGAGCATCGCGCCAACCCGACGCTGGCCGAGCTGCTGGACTCGCTGACCGAGGGCATCCCGCGCGACGGCATGGAGGCCCTGACCTCCGTGCTCGTGCCGGGTGAGATGGCCACCCTGCCGATGCTCATGCCCGCCGACACCCGCGTCGTGGTGTGCGACCCGGACAAGGTGCGCCGCCGCGCCGCCGACCTCGCCTCGGCGGGCCGTGAGTTCCTCGAGGCCTCGTGGACCGCCGCGACCATGGGCGGCGACGCCCCCGTCGACAGTGAGACCCTCGACCTGTCCGGCTCGGGCTACCGTACCTTCTCCTCCGTGCGCGAGGAGGCCACCGAGGCGGGCCGCGCCTGGTGGCAGCTCGTCCCGCCCGGATTCCTCACCGACCCCGAGGACGGCCTCGTGGTGACAGTCGAGTCCGGCGACCCGCCCGCCCCGCGCGGCAAGGACTCCGAGATGGAGGCCATGTTCGTGCGGCTGCGCGCGCTCGTCGGCGCCGGCGGCCGGGCCGCGATGGTGGTCCCCGGTCACGGCACCGTCACCCGCATCCTGGACCGCCTGTCCGAAGCCGAGGTCCCCGCCACCGCCGCGCAGGCGGGATCCGAGCCCGCCGACGGGTTCGTGACGGTCTACGAGGCGGTCCTGCACGCCGGGTTCGCGCTCACCGGCGGCGCCGACGGGGCGTCCGGCGACCTCGTCGTCGTCTCCGAAACAGACCTCACCGGCAACCGACTCGGTTCCACGGCGCGCCCCAAGGCCCGCCACTCCAAGCGCCGCAACCAGGTCGACCCGCTCGCCCTCAAGGCCGGCGACCTCGTCGTCCACGACCAGCACGGCATCGGCCGGTTCGTGGAGATGGTCGAGCGGCAGGTGCGCGGCGGCGACAGCTCGTCGCGGCGCGAGTACCTGGTGATCGAGTACGCGCCCGGTAAGCGCGGCGCGGCCGGCGACCGGCTGTACGTGCCGATGGAGTCGCTCGGCCAGCTCAGCCGCTACGTCGGCGGCGAGGCACCGACGCTGTCCAAGATGGGCGGCGCCGACTGGCAGAACACCAAACGCAAGGCCCGTAAGGCCGTCCGCGAGATCGCCACCGAGCTCGTCCAGCTCTACGCCAAGCGGCAGTCCGCGCCGGGGCGCGCCTTCGGGCCGGACACGCCCTGGCAGCGGGAGATGGAGGACGCGTTCCCGTTCACCGAGACCGTCGACCAGCTCAGCGCGATCGAGGAGGTCAAGGGGGACATGGAGAAGTCCGCCCCCATGGACCGCGTCGTGGTGGGCGACGTGGGCTACGGCAAGACCGAGGTCGCCGTGCGCGCCGCGTTCAAGGCCGTCCAGGACGGCACGCAGGTCGCCGTGCTCGTGCCCACCACGCTGCTCGCGCAGCAGCACCTCGCGACGTTCACCGAGCGCATGACCGGGTTCCCCGTGACCATCAAGGGGCTCAGCCGGTTCACCTCGGACGCCGAGGCGAAGGAGGTCCTCAAGGGCCTGGCCGACGGGACGGTCGACGTGGTGATCGGTACACACAGGCTGCTCGCGACCGGCGTGCGGTGGAAGAACCTCGGCCTGGTGATCGTGGACGAGGAGCAGCGTTTCGGCGTGGAGCACAAGGAGCACATCACCTCCCTGCGCACCCACGTCGACGTGCTCACCATGTCCGCGACGCCGATTCCGCGCACGCTCGAGATGTCGCTGGCGGGCATCCGCGAGATGAGCCAGATCCTCACCCCGCCCGAGGAGCGGCTGCCCGTGCTCACGTACGTGGGCGCGTACTCGGACAAGCACGTCGCCGCCGCCATCCGGCGCGAGCTGCTGCGCGAGGGGCAGATCTTCTACGTCCACAACCGGGTGCGGACCATCGACTCGACCGCCGCGAGGATCCGGGACCTCGTGCCCGAGGCGCGCGTGGTGGTGGCGCACGGGCAGATGGGGGAGGAGCAGCTCGAACAGACCGTGGGCGGGTTCTGGAACCGCGAGTACGACGTGCTGGTGTGTACGACCATCGTCGAGACCGGCCTGGACATCTCCAACGCCAACACGCTCATCGTGGACCGCTCCGACCAGCTGGGACTGTCGCAGATGCACCAGCTGCGCGGCCGCGTGGGCCGGTCGCGCGAGCGCGGGTACGCCTACTTCCTCTACGACCCGGAGAAGCCGCTCACCGAGACCGCGTACGACCGGCTCGCGACCATCGCTCAGAACAACGACCTCGGCGCCGGCATGGCCGTGGCCATGAAGGACCTCGAGCTCCGCGGCGCCGGCAACGTCCTGGGTGCCGAGCAGTCCGGCCACATCGCGGGCGTGGGCTTCGACCTCTACATCCGTCTGGTCGGCGAGGCGGTGGAGGCGTACCGTGCGATCGCCGACGGCGAGAAGGTCGAGACCCAGGAGGAGCTCGGTGAGATCCGCATCGAGCTGCCCGTCGACGCGTTCATCCCGCCCGACTATGTGGACGGCGACCGGCTGCGGCTCGAGGCCTACCGCAAGCTCTCGCAGGCGCGCGAGCCCGGCGACATCGACGCCGTCGTGGAGGAACTGCTCGACCGCTACGGGCCCCTGCCGGTGGAGGCCCGCCGCGTGGTGTCCGTGGCGCGGCTGCGGCTCGTCGCGCAGAAGTACCGGGTGCGGGAGATCGTCCTGGCCGGCTCGCGGCTGCGCGTGGGCCCGCTCGACCTGCTGGATTCGCAGCAGATGCGGCTCAAGCGCATGTACCCGGCCGCGCAGTACCGGGCCACGCAGAAGACCGTGCTGCTGCCGCTGCCCAAGGCGGCCGGCGCCCGCGCGGGTGCGGGCGGGGAGAAGGCGCGCGACGACGAGATGCTGCAGTACGCCGCCGATTTCCTCACCGCGATGGCCGGAGACCCGGAGGGTTCGAACCCGGTGATCCAGCCCGAGACCGCGCCGGCCCGATGAGCTCGCGCGGTCCGGCCGCCGACGCCCCCCGTCCCCATCGAGAAGACAGTTCCGCACGAGACCACTCGGCCGATGCGGGCGAGACTGTCTTCTCGACGGCGGTCGGCGACGGAGCGGGCCGCTGCGCGGACTCCTCCGGCGACCGGCTGGCGGAGGCCGTCGCGGTGATGGCCCGCATCCGCCGCGACGGCCGGTGGGAGTCCGCTCAGACCCACGCCTCGCTGCTGCCATACCTGATCGAGGAGTCGTGGGAGCTGGTCGACGCGGTGGCCGACGACGACCGCGATGAACTGGTCTCCGAGCTCGGTGACCTGCTGCTCCAGGTGCTGTTCCACGCCGCGATCGGTGCTGAGCGCGGCGACGCGCCCTTCGATATCCAGGACGTCGCGGGCGCGCTCCTGGACAAGCTCCGCCGCCGCGCGCCGTACTGGTTTGACGACGACGACAACGACGCCGCCCGCGTCCCGTCGGCAGCGGCCGTGGACGCGGACGAGCAGGATCGGCTGTGGCAGAAGGCCAAGGCCGCCGAACGGGTGGGCCGTCCGCCCCGCGGCGTGGTCGAGGGCATCTCGTGGGATATGCCGGCGTTGGCGCTGGGGCAGAAGGTGCTGTCGCGCGTCCGCTCCGCCGGCATCCCCGACGATCTGGTGCCCGCCGAGATGACGGTCGTGTACATCGATTCCACCGCCGGGGCCTCGGGCTCTGCGGAGGTCGAGTACCGGCAGGTGATCCGTCGCTTCGCGGGCACCGTTCGTGTCGCCGAGTCGCGGCTCCCGGTACCCGTCGCCGACGCCACGGACGCCGACTGGCGCGCGGCCTGGCCCGTCTGAGGCACTCCTCCGCAGCCGCAGCCGCAGCCGCAGCCGCAGCCGCTACCGCCGACCGCCGACGCCCCGCGCGCTCACCGCTCGCCGCTCTCCCGACCCCCGCCTGGCGCGCCGCTCTCCCGACCCCCGCCTGGCGCGCCGCTTGCCCGACCGGCGTGCGCCGAGTGGTCGAAGCCGATCACATCGCCCCTGGACGGGGTCTGAGGATCCCTGCAGGTGTGACCAGTCGCTGAGCCGCAGCGGCGCTGCCTAACCGCTTCCTTATACCAACGTCCCCGTGCGTGCTCGCCTCGGCCCGACGGGGCGGTCTGCTGTTCGATGGCGCAGGTCACATGTGCGCTATGCCCCCAGCCTGGCGGCGGTGTTTTTTGCGCGCTGGTGCAAGAGTGTGGCGCTGTGCGCTCGATGGATGGTCATCCATAACGCAACCTGAGCACTGCGACTCGTTTGGTCTTTTCCTCCATCGGCGGGCCGATTATCCGGCCCGGTTCGTGGGTCGAACCGGCCGCTCGTTGGACGCTCCGACAACCGGAGATTCTCAGTTTCCTCCCAACTTCACTATGCTCGACACGTTGGTCAGATAAGTGAAGAGCGAAAGGGCAGAGAAATTTGCTGGAATACACTGCGCTGAGCGCTACTGCTGTCGTTCTCCTTCTGCTGCTGTTCTACGGCGGGACGATGGTCATGTCCATGCGGATCGCGCGCAAGGACGAGAACGCGGATAACTACATGACTGCTGGTCACAAGATCGGCTTCGGGATCTCGGCGGCGTCGATGACCGCGACCTGGATCTGGGCGTCGTCGATGTACGCCTCGGTGAACTCGGGCTACCTCTACGGCGTGTCGGGCCCGATCCACTACGGGCTCTGGGGTGCCCTGATGATCCTGTTCATCTACCCCTTCGGCCGCCGGATCCGGAAGGTCGCCCCGCAGGCTCACACGCTCGCGGAGGTCATGTTCGCTCGCCACGGCCGGTCCTCCCAGCTCATGCTGGCGGGATCCAACATCCTCGGTTCCGTCATCTCGTTGACGTCGAACTTCATCGCTGGTGGCGCACTGATCTCCATGCTGAGCCCGTTCAGCTTCATCCAGGGCGTGATCGTGATCGCCGCCGGCGTGCTGCTGTACACGCTGTGGTCGGGCTTCCGCGCCTCGGTGCTCACGGACTTCGCGCAGGTGCTGGCGATGCTCGGCGCGGTGGTCATCATCGTGCCGGCCATGTTCTTCTTCCTCGGCGGCACTGAACTCTTCGAGACCGGCGCCCAGAACCTCACCCAGCAGCAGCAGTCGTTCTTCTCGTCGGAGGCGTTCCTCAACCAGGGCGCGCCGTACATCGCGGCGGTGTTGGCGTACGCGATCGGTAACCAGACCATCGCGCAGCGGCTGTTCGCGGTGCGGGAGGACCTCATCAAGCCGACGTTCATCACGGCGACGGTCGGCTACGGCGCCACGATCATCGGCATCGGCATGATCGGTGTGCTCGGGCTCTACGCGGGCATCCAGCCGGTGGAGGGCGATCCCAACAACCTGCTCCCGCAGGTCGCGGCGGAGTACCTGCCGGGCGTGCTGGTCGCGGTGTTCTTCATCATGATCATCGGGTCGCTGTCGTCGACTGCGGACTCGGATCTGGCGGCCATGTCCTCGATCGCGATGACGGATATGTACGGGCAGAGCATGCGCAGTCGGGGCCAGATCCCCAATCCGCGGATGATGCTGACGATCGGCCGGGTGACGATGATCCTGGCGACGGTCGCGGCTCTGTTCTTCGCCAACATGCGGTTCAACATCCTCGACCTGCTGGTGTTCGTGGGTGCGCTGTGGGGCGCGCTGGTCTTCCCGGTGATCGCGAGCTTCTACTGGAAGAAGGTCACCAACTCGGCGTTCACGGTGTCGGTGATCGTGGCGCTGGCGGCGTTCCTGCCGACGCGCTTCGGGCTCGTCCCGGACACGGGCGTGCTGCCTGTCGTGACGGAGGCGCTGGCCGTGGTCGGCGTGGCGGTGGTGCTGGGCCTGATGGTCTTCGGCTTCCTCGGGTTGCGGGTGGCGTTGATCGTCGGCGCGGTCGGTGGGCTGGCCAGTGCGCCGTTCATCTTCGGCTTCCTGCGTGACTACGACACGCTGACCGCCTCGCTGGTGGCGTACGCGGTGAGCACGCTGGTGTGTGCTGGCATGTCGTTCCGTAGCTCGACGAATTTCGACTTCGCCACGATCGCGCGGGACACCGCCGATTACGACACCGAGGAGGTCGCAGAGATTCTCGAGGCGGAGTCCGACGCGGCGGAGACCGCCGACGTCGGTGACGAGTCCGAGGTGGTCACCGCCGGTAGGGACCGTCGCCGGCGCGATGACGACGACAACGACGACGACGACCTCGTTCGCGTCTGAGAAGGAGGACGACTACTCATGTCACCGATCTTGCTGACGATCTATGTGCTCATCTGGCCTGTCTTGGTGGCGGGCACCCTGGCGGTGATCGTGCGGGGCTTCGTCAAGGAGGCCGCGGAGGCCAAGAGGGAAGGCGCCCCGATCATTTAACGCCCGCGCACGCGAGGCGAGCGCCCGCGAGTCCACGGCCCCCGGTCGGCAGTCGCAGATCGGGGGCCGTGTCGTGTCGGGGCTGACCGGCCGCCGTCGAGTCGGGCCAGGGGTCGAGCCGGTGCACACACATCGAGGACAGCTTCGTATCCTGCCTTCCAAGCAGGGGCCCTTCGTATTGCGTGTTCGAATTTTTCGTTTTACCCTTGTCTATGGCTGCCATGAAAAATCACACCGTGCTTCCGTCGGATGCTGACGAGCAAGAGACGCTTCTTGGCTTGCAAGAGGCATTGGCTGGTGGGCGAGCGGTGTCAATATCGACAGAGGATGGCACGTTCGGGCTCACCGAAAGTGTGCGGTCGGTACTCGTCGATGCCGTGACGGCGTTGGCTCACGGGCAGGCCGTGACCGTAGAGCCACAGCGGACAACCCTGACGACTCAGGAAGCAGCTGAGCGCCTGGGAATCTCCAGACCGACACTGGTCAGATTATTGGAGCAGGGAAGAATTCCGTACACGACTCCGGGGCGGCACCGGCGAGTAAAGCTGGCGGATGTGCTCGCGTTTCAAGAGCGTGAGCGTGAACGTCGGGGCCGGGTGCTCCGCGAGATGGCCCGCGAGGAAGAACCAGACCCGGAAGAGGCTGGAGACGGCTTCACCAGAACCCGCTGACCGGCGTCGGAAATGGTTGGATTCCGAGTAGTTCTCGACGCCTGCGTGATGCTGCCGCAGACGCTCAACAACCTTTTGCTCACGCTTGCGGATGCCGAACTTTTCGTTCCGGTATGGACTCCGGATCTGCTCGAGGAAGTGGAGCGGAATCTCACCGGCTCCAGGTTTGGGAAGACACCAGAGCAGGCGAAGCGGCGTGTTCTGCGCATGCGAACTGCATTCCCATTCGCCGAGGAGTTTTCCAGCGGGTACCGCGAACTGATTTCGTCGATGGTTAACGATCCCAAGGATCGCCACGTCTTAGCGGCAGCCGTTCGGTCCGGAGCGGGCCTGATAGTCACGGCGAACCTCAAGGACTTCCCGAGAAGCGCGCTCGAGAAGTTCGATGTGGAAGCGATCCACCCCGACGAGTTTCTCTGCGACCTTCTCGATCTCCATACCGGCATTGTGTTCGAGTGCATGGAGGTGGTAGTGACGAGGAATGCGCACCCTCCTCGCACGGTCGGAGAGCTCCTCGTATCCCTCGAGCGGCAGGTGCCACGATTCGTCGACGCCGTCCGGAGGCATCTCATCGCTCCGGACGAACCGTCAGGGGAGTCGATGGGTGCCGCTGACCTCGCGCCGCACGAGTTCGTCGAGTTGGACGACGAGCAACTAAAGACCCTCTCGCCTGACGCGAGAGAAGCCTACGAACGTCTACGGACAATGGACCATGCGGAGCGGGTGCGGTTTCTCGGGCACGTCAAGTTGGTCGAAGCCGCGTGGGCGTTCCTGAGCCCGGTTTGTGTAGATGGTGACCTCCGTTCGGTATGGCCGAATGTGCATCCCGACCTGAGGCTGGCACTCACTCAACAGTGGGTTCGCGACAACCAGCGCTCCATCGAGGCCGACGGTTTCGACGAACAGGCTGTCGCGGAAGCACTATCCAACGCGACGTCGGAACACCCCCTGTGGGTGCACTTCGAACGCGTTCACGTGCGCTCTCTTCGAGAACTCGTTCCGCCTCCCGCGACGTGGGGAATTGGAGCGTCAACACGGTTGGTCGGCCCCGACTTGGAAGTTCTCTATGTCCATGACACCTCAACGCTGGAGGACGGCGTCTGGGAGCCCAACACGCCTCGGCACGTCTTCCCGATCCTCATGAATCTAGTCGAGGGGCGATGGCTTGTGCGCAATCTCGGACCCGAAGCCGATCCCACCGGTGCGATTTGATCGATCCGAAGCGGGGTTAAGCCAGGAGTGATCGGTCGACCTCGTCCCACGAGCTGGCGCCACACAGGGAGAGGGTGAGGTCGATCTCGGCGAGGAGGTTGTCGAGCACCTCGCCGACGCCCCGTTCGCCCGCGATGGCCAGGCCGTAGATGTGGGGCCGCCCGATCGTCACCGCGTTCGCCCCGCAGGCCATGGCCTTGACGACGTCGGTGCCGTTGCGGATGCCGGAGTCGAGCAGCACGGTCGGCTCGGGTCCGACGGCCTCGCGGATGCGGACGAGGGCGTCGAGGGTGCCGATCGATCCGTCGACTTGGCGGCCGCCGTGGTTGGAGACCATCACCGCGTCGACGCCCGAGTCGAAGGCCTGCCGGGCGTCGTCCGGGTGCAGGACGCCCTTGAGGACGATCGGCAACCGGGTCCGGTCCCGCAGGGCCGCGAGGTGCTCCCAGCTCAGCGCCGGGTTGGAGAAGGTGTCGAGGAAGGTCTGCACGGCGGCGCGTGTCTCGGGCGCGCGCAGGTTGTCGAGCAGTCGGCCGGGGCGGTTCCGCGCCATCTCCAGCAGCGTCAGCGCGGCCCGTGGGGTGACCTTGATGGCGTCGGGGTCCGCGCCGGGGCCGGCCGCGGCCTCGCGCGCGACCCGTTCGGCCACCATCTCGGTGAAGCGCGGGTCGGAGACGTACTGGGCGATGCCGACTCCGCGGGTGAACGGCAGTGATCCGAGGTCGAGGTCCCAGGGCCGCCAGCCGAGGGTGGTGGTGTCGAGGGTGACGACCAGGGCACCGGCGTCGATCGCCTCGGCGCGGGCGATGAAGCTGTCGACGAGCTGCTCGTCGCTGCTCCAGTACAGCTGGTACCAGCGTGGGCCGCCGGCCATCGCGCGGGCGGTCTCCTCCATCGGCGAAGAACCCTGGGAGGACAGGATGTACGGGATCCCGCGCTGTGCGGCGGCCCGCCCGACCATGAGGTCCGCCTCGCGGCGGACCAGTCCGGCCGCGCCGATGGGGGCGACGAGCACCGGGGCGGGGAGTCTCTGCCCGAGCACGGTGGTCGCCAGGTCCCGCCGGGAGGTGTTGCGCAGCATGCGGGGGACGAGTGGGCGACGGTCGAAGGCCTCGCGATTGGCGTCCATGGTCGTCCCGGAGCCGGCGCCGCCGTAGATGTAGGCCCACGCCTTGGCGCCGCCGGGCCGACGCAGGAGCGCGCGTCGGGCTGCGGCTTCGACTTTCTCGGCGCTGGTCGGAACCGTGGGCGTGATGCCGGAGATGCCGGAGCGGTAGATGACGTTCTGTCGCGCGCGGCCGAGGGGGTCCGGCGCGGGGCTGGCTGTGGCGGGGGTCACTGAGTCTGCCGTCATAGCGGTGAGCGTACTGCGGGCGGGTCGACGGCAGAGCGAGAGGAGCTAACCCTCGCTACTGCCGGGCCGGCGACGTCAAGAAAATCAGCGCACCATCGCGGTCGAGGACGCCTCGCCCAGCGTGGCCACCGAGCCGATGGCCTCGAAGCCGAACCGCTCGTAGAGGCGTCGGCTGCCAGGGGTGGTGGCCTCCAGAAACGCGAGCGGGGTCGGGGAGCGGTCGACGATGGCCAGTCGGTGCTCGAGAAGGGCTGTCCCGACGCCCTTGCCCCGGGCCTCGGGCCCGGCGCCGATGTCGCGCAGGTACCAGTGCGGTGCGGTGGGCCGGTAGGCCTCGATCTGCAGGGTGTGGCGGGCGCCCCGGCCGATGGGCAGCCGACCGAGGACCCAGCGGGTCCCGCCCGTGATCGCCCGTCGGACCGTGGCCAGCGCGCCCGGGTCGGCAGGGGGTTCCCACAGGAGAGCTCCGACCACCTCGCCGTCGTCGACCGCCACGTCCACCCATCCGGGGCGCCGCCGTACGCGACGGCGGTAGTACGCGGCGAGCTTCGCCAGCCGGGTCTCGTCCACCGGCAGGGTGATCGACCACGCGGGGTCGTCGCGGAACGCCTCGCTGAGGATGCGGGCCACCGCAGGGGCGTCGGCGCGGGTGGCTGTGCGGACTGTCACCATGGGCGGGCTTTCTGACGAGGTGGGCGGGTGAGGAGCGTGGCGCGGTACGTGTGGGCGCGGTCAGCGCTCTAGGTGAGCTGCACGGTCGTCAGGCAGGTGAGATCGTCGGCGCCGGTGGCGATCGGTGTGCTCGCGGCTTTGCCGTCGTGCTCGATGTGGATCGTTCCGGTGATGTCGCGGGGGAGCCAGAGGCCGACGAAGCCGTTGTCGTAGGTGGTGCGGGTCTCGTCGAGGATCGTCCGGCCCGCGGCGTCGGTGACGGTGACGTCGACGGATTCGCCGGGCATCTCGCCCAGGCAGGTGGTCAGGCTGTGGAAGGTGCAGTCGTGGGTTTCGGCCTCGTACGGCGCGACGGAGAGGTAGAACGTGTCGTCCGGCATCGGCAGGGTCGCGGTGGAGCCCCCGGTGGTGTCGGTGAGCACGAGCTCGGTCGGTTGGACCGACGCGATGAGTGTGTCCGGGCGGTCGGAGACTGCCATCGTGTCGAGGTGCTCGACGACCTCGGTGGCGTCCATGCCGGCCAGCCCGTGCTGCTCGAGGACGGTCGATCCGGGCTGCGTGCTGCCGCAGGCGGAGAGGGCGAGCGCGCTCGCGGTCAGGGCCGCGGCCAGCGCGCGGTGTCGCGGGGCGAATGTGGTGGTCATCGGTGGCGGCTCCTCGTTTGTACTCGCAGCAATTCTCACATCGCGAGTGCATCTCACGTCCGACGACCCCCTCGGGCGTCGGGTGCTCGTGCGGGCGCGGCCGCCGCGTCCGGGCCGGCCAGGCGCGCCATTCAACCCAGCGCGTGCAGAACCGCGAGGCCGGCGGCGCCGCACGCGCCCGCGACGAGCAGGGAGGCGAGGGTGCCGATGATGAACCGCTCGCTCACCGCCGGGTTCTCGCGGATCTCCGGATAGCGGCCGAGGGCCTTGATCGCCACGACCACGGCGGCGAGCTCGAAGCGCCCGGCGAGGATCGCGGCGGTCAGGCCGAGGCGTTCGAGGATCCCGATCCACATGCCGCCGCGCAACACCTCCCGCACCTGCGGGGCGGGGTCGTCGCGTCGGCGCATCACGGGCTGGCGAGCGTCGCCGCTGATCTCGACGGTCGGGGGTTCGGGCACCCGCGCGGAGCGCAGGACGAAAGACGCGATCGGCGATCCGAGCCCGGCGGAGGCGAGGAGGCTGACGGCCACCACGATCGCGACGACGATCCAGTCGGGCCAGGTGCTCATCGGTCGTCCTCCGCGCTCGAGTCGGTGGCCGGGCGGTCACCGCGGGTCGGGCTCTCGCCGGTGGCTGCCGCGTGTGCGCCCGCGAGGAGTCGGTCGAGCGCGGGGTAGGCCGCCCGCTCGTCACGGATCCGCGACGCCCGTAGCGCGCCCGTGACGGAGGCGGGCGTGATGCCCAGCTCGTCGGCGGCCGCGGCCTGCGTGGGGGAGCGGTCGACGGCGTCGACGACCCGCCACTGCGCCTCCGTGCGGCCGAGGACGAGCGGCGCGACCAGGGCCCACACCGCCTCGCAGTCGGCGGCCCACGCCATGGCGGTGGCGGGCCCGTCGAGCACCCCGGGACTGTCGGGGACACGTATCGCCACGGAGCCGGGGAGCCCCTTGGCGGCGTCGACGGCGGAGCGGGCGGCGATATAGGCGTCCCCGCGACCGGCCCGGGTGCCGGAGGAGTAGGACTCGTCGTCGACATCTCCCGCGCCCACGCCGCAGTGCCAGTCACCCGCGCGCAGCGCGATGAGCAGCGCCGAGCGCACCGCGGCGGGGTCGTCGAGCAGGCCCTGAACCTCGTCGCCGGCGGTGCGCTCGAACGCGGCCGCCACCGGAATCTCGTTCAGGGCGTCGAGGAGCGCGGGCACCCGGTCGGCGCTGGTGCGACTGCGGCGCTGGTCGATGGTCACCACGTACATGAGGTGATCGTGCCACATATCACTGACATTAGGTCGAACAGCCTAATTAGGACGGATTAGGCGAAAACGGCTCATCGAGCGGGGTCTTCTGTGTAGCGGTCAGGCGGTGGCGGGGCGGCCGATGTCCGGGCGGGCGTCGCCGAAGGTCTCCTTGCGCTCGCGATCGCGCACCCGCTCGCCCCACGCGTCGAGCCGGGCGCGGCCGAACGGCGTGCGGTAGCGCAGCGTGTTGAGCGCGACGAGATAGGCGTGCGCCCACGGCGGCCGGACGGGCAGGCCGAACTCGCGCATCGACTCACGGCCCAGCAGCATGGTGAGCATGCTCAGCAGTCGCTCGTGGCCGACGCGGGCCCGCAGGCGGGGGAACGGGCCGCTGCGATGCCGCGTGCGCTGCGCCTCCACCAGCGCCTGCGTGAGCTGCGGGCCCGCCTCGGACAACCCGGCCTGCGCCAGGAGGATGTGGTAGTTGATGCGGTGGCGTTCGCTCTCGCGCTCGACGAGGAAGTCGTCGTCGACCCCGAGCAGCCAGCCGACGTAGCGCCACACGTGCATGACGTCGGCCGAGTCCTGCCGACTCACCGGCACGCCGAGCGTCCGCACGCCCAGCAGGACGACGGCGTCGAACAGGCCCAGGGTGGCGGCGAGGTCGCTCTGGTTGATCGGCAGGCCCCAGCGGCCCGTGTCCCAGCGGGGCTCCATGGCGTGGTTGACCACCGCGTGCATCGCCCGCACGTGGCCGGTCAGTCGCCACGCCTCGCCGCCCGGGCGCAGCCCGTCGGGGATCGACAGCGACATGGTCCAGTGGCTGGTCTCGGCCAGGCGGCGCAGGGTCGTGTTGCCGGTCAGCCCACCGGTGGCCACGAGCAGGTCGGTGGGGCCGCCGAAGCGGTAGCCGCCGATGAGCGAGAGCTGCAACAGGATGTCGGCGGCGTTCTGACCCATTCGCAGGTAGACCTTCTGGCCGCGCTCGATCCTGGCCCAGTCGACCCAGTCCGGGGTGTCCTCGAGCCGCGCGATGTACTCGCGCAGGACAGGGGCGGCGTCCTCGGGCAGGCCGGCCGTGCCGGTGGTCAGGGCCTCGTCGAGCTGCCGGCGGCTCACGGCGCCGGGCTCGCCCGAGCGCAAGCGCATCGCGGAGGCCAGCCTGTTGCCGAGCGCGTCGCGTTCGAGGTAGCCGCGGCCGAGGCGGTCCATGAGTTGCTCGTCGACCTCGTCCACGCGCGCGACGGCCTTGAGAGTGCGGCCGATGCGGCGGGAGCGGTCCTCGGCCTCGCGGAAGCGCGTGGGGTACGGCGGGGCCGGTTCGCCGGCCGGCGAACCGGTGGCGGTGGTGGGGCGTTCAGGCGCTGCGGTCATGACACGACTATGACGCGAGTATTTACTCGCATACAATTCGCGTTCATGAGAAGGGTCCCCAAGCAGGCCAGATCCCGCGCGATGGTCGAGCGGATCATCGCCGCGGCTCGCGTCGTGCTCGTGCGCGACGGCTACGAGTCCTTCACCACGAACCGCGTCGCCGACGAGGCCGAGGTGAGCCCGGGATCGTTGTACCAGTACTTCCCCGACAAGTCGGCGCTGGTCACAGAGGTGATGGACCGCTGGTCGGCGGAGATCTCCGACCGGGTGGCCGCCTCGCTCGCGGCCTCCGGCCCGGTCGACGTGCAGGACCCGGCCGCGGTCCGCGGGATCGCCGACGCGCTGCTGTCCGCCCTGGAGGCGGACGCCGGGCTGCTGCGGATCGTGTGGGAGGAGCTGCCCGCCGTGCGCCACCGGGCCGCGCAGCACGCGCTGGAAACGCGCGTCCGCGAGCTGCTGGCCGTGTACCTCTCGGCGGCCGGACTGCGCTCGGCGGATCCGGCGGCGCGGGCGTGGGTGATCGTCATGGCCGTGGAGAACATCGCCGTCCGCTGGGTCCTCGACCGGCCCGCCATCAGCCGCGACGCCCTGCTGGACGAGCTCACCTCGCTCGCCCGCGGGTTCGGGTCCGGGTGAGGGGAACGTCAAGGCCGGCCCGCCGCGAATCGGGGGATACCCTGACGCGCTGCGGAACCGGGCTCCGGCAGTATGGTAGGCGATGCCCACCCTGACCCCCCGCGTCACCGCGAGCCTCGCGGGCCTGCTCGCGACCGTCGTCTTGTCGTCGTCGTGCTCCTACGAGGCCACCCGCGAGGCGCCCATCCCCATCCCCCCGGGCATCCCGCCGGCCGCCGGCGCCCCGGTGCCGTCCATCGACATCAACGCCCCGGGCCGGACGTCCGATCAGCTGCGTGAGTGGGCGGCCGGCCTCAACGAGCCGATGAACATCCCCGTCGCCGCCCTGGCCGCCTACGGCAACGCCGCCGAGACCATGCGTCAGACCCGCCCCGAGTGCAACCTCGCCTGGACGACGCTCGCCGGCATCGGGCACGTGGAGACGCGGCACGGCCGGTACCGCGGGGCGATGTTGAACGACGACGGCTACGCACTGCCCCCGATCATCGGGATCAAGCTCGACGGATCGCCGGGCTTCGCCGACATCCCCGACACCGACGGCGGGCGCTGGGACGGCGACACCGAACACGACCGGGCGGTCGGGCCCATGCAGTTCATTCCCGAGTCGTGGAACAAGTACGGCCGCGACGCCAACGGTGACGGGGTGGCCGACCCCAACCAGATCGACGACGCCGCCGTGGCCGCCGCGCGCCTGCTGTGCGAGACCGGGGGAGACCTCTCGGTGGCCGAGAACTGGCAGCGCGCGGTCCTCGCCTACAACGCCTCCCGCGAGTACGTCATGGACGTGCGCGACGCCGCGGCCGCGTACTCGGTGGGGACGACGGCGCCATAACCGGTGGGCGGCGTTCGGCTGCGGTGGCCGCTTCGGCAGGAGAGCCGGGATTCTGCCGTGGCCGGCCACTCGGCGGCACGCCGCACATCGGAATTCGCATCACCTGCGGGGCCCCATAGGTGGCGCGTGATCCGATGGGTGGCGTGAGGCGCGGCCCGGTTTCTCGCACGCCCACTGCCAGCCGCCCACCGCCGCGGAAGCGTGAACGCCTCCCCGGGAGCGGGGCGAACCAGGGTTCAGGGTCGGCGATAGTCACCTCCGATCACGAACCGCGGGAGCCCCACACCGATGTCAGCACCGACGCGCGCGAGCAGCCCGGGCTCCGAGGCCCCCACCACCGCCAACGGACTGCTGCTCCGCGCGCTCGGCCGCCGCCGGCACCTCTGGGCGCCCGGGCTGGTGCCCATGACGCTGTGGCAGCTGTGCGAGGCGCTGGTGCCCATCGCGATCGGCGTGATCGTGGACGCCGCGATCATCCCGCTCGACCGCTGGGCCATGCTGTGGTCGGTGATCGGGCTGATCGGACTGTTCACCGTGCTCAGCCTGGGGTACCGCTTCGGCGCCCGCATGAGCAACCGCGCACTGCAGGAGGAGGCCCACGACCTACGGGTGGAGGCCACGCGCGTGCCGCTGACCCGCCGCCGCGCGATGGACGGCGCCAGTTCCGGCGACGTGCTCTCGGTGTGCTCGGCCGACGCCGACGTGGCCGCGTTGGTCTTCCGGCAGATCGCCCTGGGCGGGTCCGCAGTGATCGGGATCGTGGGGATCTCCGTCTACCTGCTGTGGACCGACTGGGTGGTGGGGCTCATCGTGCTCATCGGCGTGCCGCTCAGCCTGGTGCTGGTCGCGCTGCCCAGCCGCGCCATCTCCCGCCACAGCACCGCGCAGCAAACCGCGATCGGCATGGCGAGCAGCCGCGCGACCGACATCATGGCCGGCCTGCGCGTGCTCAAGGCCGGCGGCGGCGAGCGCTGGGCCGCCGAGCAGTACCGGACCGCCTCCGAGGACGCGGCCGCCGCGGGCATCGTCACCGCCGAGCGCTCGGGGCGCGTGCAGGGCATCGGCTCGCTCGGCATGGCCGTGGTCCTGGCGCTGGTCCTGCTTGCCGCCGGGTATCGCGTGATCCAGGGCCAGATGGAGATCGGCACGCTCGTCTCCGTGGTGGGCGTGGCCGTGTTCTTCGAGGAACCCGTCCGGATGATCACCCAGATGGTCGCCGTCTTCGCCCGCTCCCACGGCGCCGCGCAGCGCCTGGTCGACCTGCTGCAGTCCGCGCCGATAGACGACTCCGGCTCCGAGGTCCCCGCCGGCGCCGAGTTGCGCGTGCAGGGCCTGGCGCTGCCCGACGGCCGCGCGTTCGACCTGGAGGTGGCCGAGGGCGAGGTGGTCGCGCTTGTCGCCGATCAGCCGGCCGCCGCCGACGCCGTCACGCTGGCGATCGCCGGTCACGGCGCCGGGGCGGACGCCGTGCGCGTCGGTGGTCGCCGCCGCAGCCAGCTCGCCCCCGCGATCGCCGAGCACCTGGTGGCCGCGCCGCACCGCGTGGACCTGATCGTGGGTACCGTCCGCTCGAACATCACCATGAGTCACGACGACGACGAGGAGCCCATCTCCGAGGCGGTCCTGCAGGCCTCGGCGGTCGCGGAGATCCTCGAGAATCTCCCCGACGGCCTGGACCACCCGGTCCAGGAAGGCGGCCGGAACCTGTCCGGGGGCCAGCGACAGCGGATCGCGCTCGCCCGGGCCCTGCACGCCGATCCCGACGTCCTGGTCCTGCACGAGCCGACCAGTGCCGTCGACGCCGTCACCGAGTGGGAGATCGCGCAGGCCGTGCGCCGACTTCGGACGAGTCGGCCGGGCCAGGCCACGCTCATCGTCACCTCGTCGCCGCCGTTCCTCGCCACCGCCGACCGGGTGGTCCACCTGCCCCGCGGCGGCGGCGTGCGCACGGGAAGCCACCTCGAGCTGCGCGAGGCGTCAGCCACCTACCGGACGGCGGTCGACCGATGAGCCGCTCCGAGTCCAGCATCGTCACCTCCACCGACGCTGCCGACACCACCGACGCCGCCCAGGCCGGCGACCCCGATAGGCCCGGCGTCACCGCGGCGCTTCCGCTGGCCAGCGGCCGCGAGTCACTCGCCGTGCTGTGGCCGCTGCTGCGCGACCGCCGCGGCTACCTGCTGCTGGTGGCCGTGGCCGGCCTGGTCGGCGCGGTCGCCGGCCTGGTGGCGCCGTGGGTGATCGGCCGAATGGTCGACGTCCTGCCCGGCAGCCAGGACTACTCCGCCGTGTGGGCGGCCGCGGGCGCGATCGCCGTGGCCGGCGTGGTGGGCGCGGGCTGCACGTGGGCGGGACAGGCGTGGCTCGCCCGTCTCACCGAGCCGACCGTCGCGCGTCTGCGGGAGATGGTCATGGACCGCTCCCTGCGACTGGGCGCCGCTCAGATGGAGACCACCGAGACCGGGGACCTGGTCTCGCGCGTGGCCGAGGACGCCCGCGAGATCAGCCAGGCCGCCACCGCGGTGATCCCGCTGGTGGTGCAGTCGTTGTTCACGGTGATCGTCTCCGGCGTCGGCCTGGCGACGGTCGACTGGCGGCTCGGCCTCGTGGGCCTGGTGGCGCTGCCCATGTACTGGACGACGCTCCGCTGGTACCTGCCCCGGTCGGGCCCGATCTACGCCGCCGAGCGCGCTGCGTTCGGCACCCGCGCCAGCCGGCTGCTCGGCGGGATCACCGGCTCACGGACTCTGCACGCGTACGACGCCCAGGACGCCGAGCTGCGCCGCATCACCGCCGCGTCGGAGGAGGCGCGGGACCTGTCGATCCGGGTGTTCTACTTCGTCACGCGCGCCTTCTCCCGTAACAACCGGGCCGAGGTCACGGTCCTCGGGCTGCTACTGGTCGTGGGCTTTGTCCTCGTGGACGCCGACATCATCACCGCCGGCGCCGTCACGACCGCCGCGCTGCTGTTCCACCGGCTGTTCAACCCGATCGGCGCGCTCGTGGGGATGGTCGACCAGGTGCAGTCGGCGGGCGCCTCGCTCGTGCGGATGGTCGGCGTCATCACCATGCCGTTGCCCGAGCGCACCGCCACTCTCGAGCCCGGCCCGCTCGAGCTGACCGGCGTCTCCCACTCGTACGGCAAGGCCTCCGGCGACGCTTCCTCCGGCGGGGCGTCCTCCGGCGGGGCCGCCCCGGCGCTGATCGACGTGGACCTCACGCTGGCTCCCGGCGAGGTCGTCGCGGTGGTCGGCTAGACCGGCGCCGGCAAGAGCACCCTGGCCCTGGTCGCGGCCGGAACCCTGACGCCGTCGGGCGGCAGCGTCCGCATGGGCGGGGTGCCGTTGGCCGATGTCGATCCCGTGGCGCTGCGCCAGCGCATCACGATGGTCTCGCAGGAGGTGCACTCCTTTGCCGCGACGATCGCCGAGAACGTGCGGGCGCCCCGCCCCGAGGCCCCCGAGTCCGAGGTCCGCGCCGCCCTGCGGACGGTGGGCGCCGACTGGGTGGACGACCTGCCCGACGGCATCCACACCGTCATCGGCGAGGGCGGCCACCCGCTCGATCCCATGCAGTCCCAAATGATCGCCCTGGCCCGCGTCGAGCTGGCCGACCCTGATGTGGTGATCCTCGACGAGGCAACCGCCGAGGCCGGATCCGCGGGGGCTCGCCGCCTCGACGACGCCGCGGCCGCAGTCCTGCGCGAGCGCGCGGGCCTGGTGGTGGCGCACCGGCTGAGCCAGGCCGTGTCCGCCGATCGGATTCTGGTGATGGAGCACGGCCGGGTCGTGGAGTCCGGCACGCACGACGAGCTGCTGCGCGCGGACGGCCGCTACGCCGAGCTGGCGCGGGCGTGGTTCGGGGTGTGAGGGTGCCGCGAGGCGATAACGGCTCTTCCCAGATGGGGGTGTAGGTCGGTCGGGCGCGTCGGTCCGCAGATAGACGTCGAGGTCTCCCGACGATGGAGATTCCTACGCCATCCATCCGAAAGACCTCGACGTGACCGACACAACCCCGCCGGCCGGCTTCGGCCGCCCTGACCTCACCGCCTTCGCGGCTCATCCCAATCGACCCTGATCGGGTCTGCTGACCCCCTCGACGAGAACGCAGCGACATCACAGCCACCCAACCCCGACCGTCCGGGAAGCTGGGGCACGTCACACGGCCTGTGCTGCGGGCGTGTCGAGTGGGTCGTCCAGGGGCGACGCAGGAGCGTCGACGCGACGTGCTGAGAGGTGGTTCCAACCGAGCGCTAGGACACTGGCTACAGGCATGCCGATAGGTCAGGAACGGCGTCGCTCCCTGCGCAGGAGGGAGCGCAGAGTCTCGGCGTTCGCGTAGCCGACCCGTAGCGCGATCTCGGCGGAGGTGAGGTCCGTGGTTGCTGAGAGGTGCCGAGCTCGTTCGATGCGAAGCCGTTGGACGAAGCCGAGCGGAGTGAGGTTGAGCGCCGCACGGACTCGTCGTTCGAGGGTGCGCCGGCTGGTGCCGAGCGACTGCGCGACGAAGGCGACGTTGAACGGTTCGTCCAGGCGGGCGCGCACGAAGCGTTCGAACTCGACGACAATCGGGTCCTCGTGCCGGAGATGTTCGTAGGCGACGAAGGCCGCCTGCGACGGGCGCTCGTCGATGATGAGGAGCTTGGCGACATGTTGGGCCAGGTCGGGGCTGATCGATCGCACGAGTGAGAGCGCGAGGTCGATGTGGGCGAACGCGGCGCCGGCGGTGACGAGGTTCCCGTCGACCACGACCATGGTGTCGAGATCGAGGGCGACGGTCGGATAGCGCTTCAGGAACTCCGGCCCCAGGAACCAGCTGGTCGTCGCCCGCCGATGATGCATCCGTCCGGTCTCGGCGACAGCGAACACGCCGGTGCACGCCGCGGCGATCCGGGTGGTCGCCTCGTCGAGGCGCCCGAGCGAGGCGATGACCGAACGAGCATCTCGGCTCTGGAGGGCGTCGTTGGTAGCGGCGGCCGTGAGGGTTCCAAGCGCAGGGACGACGACCACGTCGAACTCTGCGGACTCCGACAGTGGGTGGTCCACCGACAGGGTCATCGATGCCGTCGTGGTCACTCGCCGTTTCGGTCCGAGGATGGCGAGTTCGATCGGGTCGATCCGCGGGTCGACATCGCGGCGGGCTCCGTCGGCCACCCGCACGATGTCGATGATCGACGCGATAGCCGAACCGAAGCAGCCGTCGATCGCGATCAGTCCGATACGCATGACGTAAACAATAGCAATACTGCCATATACGCCACTTCCCACCGGCCCTCGCTCGTCATACGCTGAACTCGTCCCACGAAGAACCCCGATTTCAAGGAGAGTCCCTCATGTCCACACCCGCATCACTTCCGTATGCCTTCGTCGCCAAGATCGTCGCGGCCGATGGACAGCACGACGCGCTCGCCGATCTGCTCGCCGGCGCTGTCGCACTCGCCAACGAAGAAGCAGGAACGATTGTCTGGTTCGCGGTCAGGACCCACGCCGACACCTTCTGGATCTTCGATGCATTCCCCGACGAGGCCGCTCGCGACGCCCACGCCAACGGCGCCATCGTCGCAGCCCTGATGGACAACCAGCACCTCCTCGGCGCAGCACCCGAGATCCTGCCGGCCGACGTCCTCGCGTCCAAGCTCCCGTAGTCCGCCAACGCACGAGACGATCGCGCCCCGCCGAGCCGTCGCCAGGTCGCGACGCAACGCCATGCTGCGTTGCCGAGCGGTGCGAGGCCTATCGGCACACGGACAGGATGTCCGAGCGTTCAGCCGGCGAGGGCTCTCTCAGAGGAGCCGAGCCTTGTTGTACTTCGGAGTGCGCGCGGCGACCAGCACGCCCACGCATCGTGGGTGACGGCGATGGCCCCAGAACCGGCCCGCTCGTCGCCGGAGGAGCCGCCAGCGCCGCCCCGAGCAGCTACGTGCCAGCGAGAGAAACTTGTCCTAGCTGAGCTCGTCCGCCAGCCGCGCGGCGGGGATCCAGTCGATACCGAAGACCCGGGCCACCTCGGAGAACGTCGACGCATCCGCGTCGGTGCTGGTCGCCGACGCGATGAGGCGGGACAGCATGACCGTGCCGGCTCGTTCCTCGATCGTCCCCGCCGCCGCCAGGAGTGACCAGGAACAGACCTGGTGGTTCCGGTGCGCGCGGCCCATCGTCTGCTCGGCCAGGAGACCGCTGTAGCGGGCCTGATGGAAGAAGCCCCGGCGCGGGGTGTCGGTCGCGAACGATCCGTCGGCGAACTGCTCGCCCGCCTGCAGGTTGATCGCGGTGGGCGTGTTGAACACCACCACCGGCGCCTCGCCCCGCTGGAAGCGCATCCGCTCGGCCTCGGCCTCCGGATTGGAGCCGTAGATCCGCGCCACCGGGATGCCGTCCGCCTCGAGCATCTCGGCCACGGGGTGCGCGGCCGTGGACACCATCTCGGTGGCGATGAGCACCTGGTAGCCGCGGGCGAGTTCGGCCTTGGCCGCGGCCACAGTGTGCTCAACGCGAATCATCGACGCCTTCTGACGCAGCCGCACCAGGGCGGCCAGTCCGCGGGCGACGTTGTTGCCCGTCCGGGCCAGCTGCATCTCGCGCTGGAAGTCGCCCCATTCCAGTTCGTAGGCCCGCCACTGGTCCGGGGTCAGCTCCACCAGGTCCACGTCGAAGGGCGGCGGCCCCCACGGGGCGGACCGGGTGAGCATCAGCGGCGGATCGTGCCGCAGCAGGATGTCGCGCACGTCGCTGATGGCGGCCTGCTGCGTCTGCAGCGACTCCTTGGCCTCCGCGCTCCACGTCCACTTGCCGTAGGAGGGTTCCAGGGGCACGCCCCGGTCGGCCAGCGCTCGACCGAAGTCCATCCACTGGGCCGGTGGATCTCCGTGTACCTGGGCGTACAGCGACGACATGTAGCCCCATTCGCCCGGGTGATGCCCCGGCGTGGCGGTGATCGTCAGGACGAACGGGGCATTCTCGTGCGGTCCGTCCATGCGAGTCAGTCGCCGCATGTAGCTGGTCCGTTTGCTGTCGAAACGGAATTGGTGGGCCTCGTCGACTACCGCGACGTCGACTTTCAGCCGCGGGCGCCCGTTCCGGGCCATCAGTTTGCCGAGGCTGTCGGAGGACATGATGATCCAACGCAGGCCGTCGTCACCCAGGGCGGCGATGGTGCGGCGCCATGACGGGATGGTGATGCGGGCTGGCCGGTCCACCGTCACGAGGATGGTGCGGGCGCCGCGCATCGACGCGATGGCCTTCGCTGCGGCCACCGCCACCAGCGTCTTGCCGGTGCCCACATCGTTCGCCAGATGAACCTGCCGGAACCCGCGCTCGGCGGCTGTGGAGATCGCGTCCACGTCGGCGCGTTGCTCCGGGCGCAGCGTCATCGGTGCGGCGGTCGCACCTGGGGCCGTGCTGCCGTTGAGCTCGTCCTCCCGCCACCGCAGGTAGGAGAACGGCTTGCTGGCGTAGGGCTCCAGCGCCGCGGGCAGCGCCGTGCCGACGTACGCGTGCGCCGTGAGCGACTTGTAGTAGGTGACCCCGGCTGGCATCCCGGCGCCCAGCCCTCCCCACGGGAGCTCCAGCAGCCATACCCGCTGCCCGGGCGGGATCGCCGGAACCGCCGTCGCCGCGCTGGACTTCTTGGCCGACGTCGCCCGCGTGGAGCTCGCGCTTTTCGCCGTCGCCGCCCTCGTGGATCTCGTCTTGCGCCTGGTGGAGGTCTTACGTGGGGACCGGGTCGCCATCAGATCTCTGCCCTGGTGCGGGCGGGGACGACGACGGGTGAGTCCACGGTGATCTCCTGGGTAATCCTGGCGGGGCCTGGCTCACTCTAGGGGTCGACTACGTCGCCGTCGGTGCCCGAGCCTCCAACCGCACGGCGCGCACCGCGGCCTCCGGGTCGTCGACCTGCAACCGCACCACGGACACCTCCCGCAACGTGGGCGCCCGCCACCCGAAGTCCGGGACCGACGCCGCGACGGACTGCGAGAGCGTGAGGCTGAGGTTCGTCCCGTCCGGCCCGGGCAACACGAGCGCGCCACCGCAGTCGTCGTCACCGGTGATCTCGGCGTTGGTGGGGGAGAGCCGCCGCTCCTGCCGCACGTCCGCCACCGCGTCGAGTGGTATGCGCGCGCAGACGTGCGGCCCACTGCGCAGGGTCAGCACGCCCCCGCCGAGGATGTGCGGCCGCACGATCCGCCCGGCCAGCCACCCCAGCACCATGAGGAGCCCGTAGATCCCGAGCAGGTCCAGGACTAACCGGACCACGGGCCACGGGACCAGCAGATGGACGGCCACGAGCTCGATGGTCGCCGCGACGGAGAGCGCGATCGGCTTGCCGAGCGTGCCGCGCGCGTAGCCGATCGGCACCGCGCCGGCGGGGACGTCGGGACGCAGGGTCACCCAGCGCGCGAGCGATGCGATGGTGCGGGCCTCGGCCGCGCCAAGGCGTAGGTAGGGGTCGTCGGCGGCCAGGGCACGCAGGGCGTCGCGTCGGGTCTCGGTGCGTGCGCGGTGCGCGCGGTATCGGCGGACGTAGCCGGTGACGGCGAGCGCGCCGATCGGGACCTCCACGATGAGGAAGAGGGCGAGAGCGGCGGCAGGCCCGATCGTGCCGGTCGCCAGGAGTACGGCGTCGGTGGCGACGACGACGAGGGCGATCAGCGGAATCAGTCTGCTGTTAATAGCTCGACTCCCAGGGCGCTGAACGTGCGGCGCAGCACCTCGCGCTGTGCCGGGTCGGGGAGGAGCTGCTCGAGCGTGGGTCCGGTGATCGAGTCGTCGAAGTCGGACGAGGCGCCGGTGATGATCGAGCGGATGGTCGGGTCGGCGATCAGACTCTCAACGAACCGGGCGATCTCCGGCTCGACGTCGTTCGGACGTCGGCCGGACGTCGGCCCTCGATGCGGTGAAAGCCAGCGAGGAGGTCGAGGTACCTGTGGCGCCGATCGCCGTTAGTCGCGAGGGCGGCATACGCGGTGGCGAGTTCGTCGGGAAGCTCGCCGCGGAGGGCTGCGAGGTCGAGCATGTCGCGCTCGAGGTCGACGAGGGCTTCGAGGTCGGGATCGTCGCTCGCTTCGGACCGACACAGGTCGAGGGCGCGGGCGACGGGTTCGGGCAGGAGGCCCGGGGGCAACCCGGCGGCCGCGCGCTGTGCGATGGCGTCCAGGCGATCGCGTTGGCGGGTGAGGGCGGTGATCCTCTCGTCGATGCCGTCGCGAATCGCGGCGAGGTCTGTCGCGGGGTCGCCGACCTGAGGTTCGAGGAGGGCTGCGATCTCCTTGAGCGGTACGCCGGAGTCGGACAAGAAGGCGATCCGTGCGATGCGGGCGAGGTCGGCGACGTCGTATTCGCGGTACCCGCCGGCGGTCCTGGCGGGCTCTGCGATCACTCCGAGCCGGTGGTAGTGCCGGATGCTGCGTGCGCTGACGCCGACGATCTGGGCGACCTGACCGATTCTCATGCCTCGATCATCAACCTTGACACTGTGACAAGGTCAAGGGTGGCAGGCTATGGGTTCCGTTTCCCAGCGCGATCGAACTTGACTTCCGATCCCGTGCTCAATTCGCGAACGCCTAGGCACGAACCGAAATCGTCCGCTCGACCCCTGACCCGGAAGGAGCACGCCCTAGACACTTGAGGTATTGCTTCGATGACGTGGGGCATCGCGGATGTGTAATTGGAGATTACCCGGGCGGCCATCCTCGATCCCGAGCCCTTCGGCTCGGAATGGCCGATCCAGTGAATTCCGAGAGTGTCGAGGGTTCGCCACTCATCGGTCCTGCGAAGTTGTGCGACGTCTCGGGTAATCAGAGCAGTGGCGTTGACCTTTGCGAGACCGTAGAAGACATCCACGTCGTCCATGTCAATGAGGCCAAGCTCGCGGACGTGAAACCACTCATGCTCCGGGAAGAGCAGTCTGAGTGGTTCGACTAGAAGTGCGATCTCGTTCTCGTCAACGACGAACTTCACGCTGCGCCCTGCCGCTCAGGGTGTAGGTGCCGAGCGAAGTCGACGGCATCGAGTGCGCTTTCCAATGAGACCGTCGGGTAGAAGTCGGCAATTCGCTCAGGAGCGACCTCCCCAGACTCGAGCAGCCGAGCGATCGAGTCGAAAGTAACGCGAGTCCCCTCAGCCGTAGGGACGCCGCCCATTCGGCCTTCGCGCACTTCAAGGTGAGGCCGTGGTCTCCTGAAATCAACGACCTTGTCCCCGCGGAAGTTGGTGAAGGGTGCCATTACGTCGTCCAACGAGACGAGGACGGTCTGGGTTCGATCCCGCACCAAGTCTGTGACTATGTGGCCTTCGTCGTCTGAATCCTCGACCAAACGTATCGAATCCTCGTGTGCCACGAGGGTGTACTTCGACGGATGGTCGGTCAACTCCAGTTCCGACATCGTGTCGAATGCGCGACGAATCTTCTGGAGGGATACCTTGCTACGAAGCTTGGCCATCGTCCGCAACGCAAGTAGGTCTCTGAACGAGTAAAGGCGGCGTCGGCCGTCTTCGATCTCCGGGACCAGCAGACCCTTGCGAGCCCAGTTCGCCAGCTGCGCTTCGGTTGCGCCGGTCAGATATGAGGCAAGTGCCTTGTCAAAGGCCATCACACCTCACCCCTGCCAGTAGACGATCTCCTTGTTACTAGTGTGTCATCCAGCCACGACATCCGGTGAGCAACGCGCCGCTGCTCTTGCCGCGTCAGTGGGCAGATCTTGCCCCTTGTGTGAGGCGAACGCTGCGTTGGCAACGTGGGTAGATGACGAGCAGTGAAGCGTGGGTCGACGTCCACGTTGTCGCCCCCGGCGCCGCCTCGGCACGCCGCGGAGAGGCTCGTGGAACAATGGGCCCCGGACTGCGCCCACCTCCTAGCGGCGCCGGCCACGCACCCGAACCCACGAACTTCCCCCAAGGAGCACAGATGGCGCTTATCGAGCAGGTCGGAGCCCGGGAGATCCTCGATTCGCGAGGCAACCCCACCGTCGAGGTGGAGGTGCTTCTGGACGACGGCTCGTTCGGCCGCGCTGCCGTGCCCTCCGGCGCGTCGACCGGCGCCCATGAGGCCGTCGAGCTGCGTGACTCCGACGAGCGATACCTGGGCAAGGGCGTCACCAAGGCCGTCGAGGCCGTCCTCGACGTGCTGGCCCCCGCGGTGATCGGCATCCCGGCCGAGGACCAGCGCCTCGTGGACGAGGCCCTGCTCGACGCGGACGGCACTCCCAACAAGTCGACCGTCGGCGCCAACGCCGTCCTTGGTGTCTCGCTGGCCGTGGCCCGCGCCGCCGCCGAGTCCTCGGGCCTCGAGCTGTACCGCTTCATCGGTGGCTCCAACGCGCACGTCCTGCCCGTGCCCATGATGAACATCCTTAACGGTGGCGCCCACGCCGACTCGGGCGTCGACGTGCAGGAGTTCATGATCGCCCCCATCGGCGCCCCGACCTTCCGCGAGGCCCTGCGCATGGGCACCGAGGTCTACCACCACCTCAAGACCGTCATCAAGGACCGCGGCCTGTCCACCGGCCTGGGTGACGAGGGCGGGTTCGCCCCCTCCGTCGAGTCCACGACGGCCGCGCTGGACCTTATTGTCGAGGCCATCGGCAAGGCCGGCTACGAGTTGGGCACCGACGTCGCCCTGGCGCTGGACGTGGCCGCCACCGAGTTCTTCAAGGACGGCAAGTACCACTTCGAGGGCAAGCAGCTCTCCGCCGCCGAGATGGCCGACGTCTACGCCGAGCTGGTCAACAAGTACGCGCTCGTCTCGATCGAGGACCCGCTCGACGAGGACGACTGGGACGGCTGGAAGACCCTCACCGACATGATCGGCGACAAGGTCCAGCTGGTGGGCGACGACCTCTTCGTCACCAACCCGCAGCGCCTGGCCGACGGCATCGAGAAGGGCCTGGCCAACGCCCTGCTGGTCAAGGTCAACCAGATCGGCACCCTCACCGAGACCCTGGACGCCGTGGACCTGGCCCACCGCAACCGCTACGCCTCGATGATGTCGCACCGCTCGGGCGAGACCGAGGACACGACCATCGCCGACCTCGCCGTGGCCTGCAACTGCGGCCAGATCAAGACCGGCGCCCCGGCCCGCTCGGAGCGCGTGGCCAAGTACAACCAGTTGCTGCGCATCGAGGAGATGCTCGGCGACGCCGCCCGCTACGCCGGCGCCGGCGCGTTCCCGCGTTACAAGGCCTGAGTAGTCGAGAGGAGGGCTCATGGCCCGCCCACCGCGCCCCTCGGACCGTCGGGGCGACGCACGCGATCGCGCGTCGTCCCGGCGGCCCGGTGAGGCGTCGGGTGCCATCCGGCGCCGGGCGACCGGGGCGGGCCGTGGGACCACCGGCGGCCGCGGCACCGGAGTCGACGCCCGCGGCGCCGGCGGCCGCGGTGCAGGCGATGACGGCGCCGTAGGAGCCGGGACCGACCAACCCGGCGACGGCACTCGCCGGCACCCGCCCCGCCGGCGGACGCCGAGCCGCGAACGCGACCGGCCCGTCCCGGCGTCCGCCCGCTCGGGCAGGGTCGGCACCACCGCGCATCCGGAGGCCCACCGTCTCACCACGCGCACAGACCTGTCCGACACCCTGTTGGGCCCGCGGAACTACACACCGCGGCGGATCGGACTCCTCGCCGTCGTCGCCATAATCCTCCTGGTCACGGTCTCGTTCCCGTTGCGCAACCACTACCAGTTCCTGCGCGACGAGAAGGCCGTGGCGCAGGAACGGGCCGCGATCGAGGCGACGATCGCCGAGCTCGAGGCCGAGCAGGAGTTGCTGTCCGACCCGGCGTACATCGAGCAGCAGGCCCGCATCCGCTTCGGCGCCGTGAAGCCGGGGGAGACGCCGTACCGGGTGTCCATGGTGGATCCGGTGGAGCAGGCGGCGGCGGAGCAGCGGGCGGCGGAGATCGCGGCGCTGCCGTGGCAGACGCGGGTGTGGCGGTCGATCTCCGAGCCGACCGACCCGATCATGCCGGAGGGCTCGGCGCTGCTCGAGGGCACCTCGATCCCCGGCGGTCCCGACACCCCGCCCGTACCGGTGGTCCCCGACGGCGTGCCCGGCGGTGACGACCCCGCCGCCCCCATCCCGGGCGGCGTGCAGGAACAACCACAGGAGAACCCCTAGCGTGAGCGCCGAACAGAGCGTGTCCAGCGAAGATCTCGACGCGATCGCGGCCCAGCTGGGCCGGCAGCCGCGTGGGGTGCTGGAGGTGTCCTACCGCAGCCCCGACGGGCGGCCCGGGGTGGTCAAGACCGCGCCGCGGCTGGAGGACGGCACCCCGTTCCCCACGCTGTACTACCTCACCGATCCGCGGCTCACCGCCGAGGCGAGCCGTCAGGAATCCGCGGGGATCATGAGGGGTATGACGACGAGGCTGGGCGCCGAGCCCGACCTGGCCGCGAATTATCGCGAGGCGCACGAGCGGTATCTGGCCAAGCGGAACGCGATCGAGGACCTGGGCACGGACTTCAGCGGCGGCGGCATGCCCGAGCGCGTCAAGTGCCTGCACGTATTGATGGCGTACGCGCTGGCCGAGGGGCCGGGCGTGGTGTGGCTGGGCGACGAGTCCGTGGCGCTGGCCTGCGAGGCCGGGCTGCGCGGCACCGCCCTGCCTTCCGAGTGGCCCACTCCCGAGGAGTTGGGGATCCCCGACTACCTCGCCATGGACGAGCAGTGACCGCTGCTGTGCGCGTCGGCGCGATCGACTGCGGCACCAACTCCATCCGTCTGCTCGTCGCCGAGGGAGTGCCCGGCGAAGTTGGCCTGACCGACGTGGTGCGCGAGATGCGGATCATACGCCTGGGCGAGGGCGTCGACGCGACCGGGCGACTGTCCGAGGGGGCGATCTCCCGCTGCCGCACGGCCCTCACCGACTACGTGGCCACGATAGCCGAGCTCGGCGTGCAATCGGTGCGCATGGTGGCCACCTCCGCCACCCGCGACGCGACCAACAAGGACGAGTTCTTCGGCATGACCGCCGAGGTGCTGGGGGCCCACTTCCCGGGCGCTGTTGCCGAGGTGATCTCCGGGCAGACCGAGGCCGAGCTGACCTTTGCCGGCGGTGTCTCGGATCTGCGGCCGGAGGATGGCCCGTTCGTGGTGACCGACCTCGGCGGCGGGTCCACGGAGATCGTTGTGGGCGAGCTCGTCGGCGGCGAGGTGCGGTTGCTGGGGGCCCGCAGCCTGGACATCGGGTGCGTGCGGGTCACCGAGCGGGTGCTGCACTCGGACCCGCCCAAGGCCGATGAGGTCGCCGAGGCCCGCGCGGTGATCGCCGCGGCGTTGGCCGAGGCAGGCGATGTCCCGGTGGGCCGCGCCGCCCGGTGGGTGGGCGTGGCCGGCACCTTCACCACGCTGAGCGCGCTGGCGCAGAACCTGGGGGAGTACGACCCGGAGCGGATCCACGGCAGCGTCATCTCGCTGGATCGGATGCGCAAGGTGTGCGACCGCCTAGTGGCCTCGTCCGTGACCGAGCGGCGCAGTCTGGGGCCGATGCACCCGGGCCGCGCGGATGTGATCGGCGGGGGAGCGATCGTCGTGCAGGCGTTGTGTGATGTGATGGCAGAACGCGCGGGGCTGTCCGAGCTCACGGTGAGTGAGAAGGACATCCTGGACGGCATCGCGATGTCGGTGCTGACCCGCCTGGCCGGCTAGCTCGGCCCGGCGCTACTCGCGCCACTCGGTCCCGCTCCGGCGGGGTCGGCACGCCCCCATAGCCCAATTGGCAGAGGCAGACGGCTTAAAACCGTTTCAGTGTCGGTTCGAGTCCGACTGGGGGCACTTGGTTGTTCTTACACGTGAGCGCTAATCCAAAGGCGGGTAGGGGAATCATCGACACTGAGCCGTGGCTAGCACGAACTCCTGACCCGTCCGCCGAACGGTTATGTGAGTCGTACGCCGAAGCGGTCTGGACCTACTCAAACCCATATCGCCCTCACAAGCGGATTGTAGGTATATCCTTCTCGGGGGTAACTCTTCAGGTTCGAAAGGCGGTCGTTGAACTGTGCGTGAGTTGCGGATTCACGGGGACAATATAGTCGAATGTTACCGAGCGTTCGATCTTATCCTCGACAGCGTCAGCCCTCATTCACAGGAGCTGGATGCGGCTCCTCTTCACGCGCCGAGGCACATAGTTAGTCTGCAAGATGGGAGCCAGCTGGCGATCGCGATGTTCCCGGGCTACGGAAGGTGGTCCTTCGGGATAGAGGACCACCTTGCTGCACTGGGAGCGCCCCTCCCCGAAGCAACCGACGCTGTCATTACAGAACTAATCGATGGAACCGCGTTGGGGCAAGAATCACAAGAGCAGATTCTCCTCGCGATTGAGTTTTGCGGTGCCTTGCCCGCTGGGAATAATGCTTGGCAGCGGTGCGGCAGGTCGTTGAGCGCTGCGATAGTGGGAATGCCTTACCTTTATATATCCGAAGTCGGAGGGCACGAACACTCTTCGGATAGAATATTGAAGGCACCCCGATTTCCCAATCCGCTGGTTCCTTTGGCCTATCTAACCCAAACAGAGTTTTCGGCCACCTTCGCGCTTCCGGTGTATCTTCCAGCGCCCTCCGCTAGTGACGAGCTCAAGGAGGAGATGGCATCATTGCCCACAGTGAAGGCGCTCACAGCTCTAGTCCGGGCAGTTATCTTCCGCGAGAATTTCGAGGAATCTGTCAACGCCCTTAAGCAAGCTGGGCTTGAAGCAGTGGTTTCTGTGGCGGAACGTCGGAGAAAAAGGGAGATTTCGGCCGATGAGTGGCGAACTCTGGCCGCAGCGTCGTCAGAGGAGCGGATCGCAACTCTAATTCGGAAAGGGATAGAATGGCGTAAAAAGGTGACGATACCTACTACGCCTTCTTTCGACTTTCTCCACCGTCTGCTCCAAAAACACGGCGTCGCATGCGCCTCTGCGGAGATGCCCTTCGGAATAATCCCGGAAACTACGCGAGCCTCGCTGATCGAAGATCTACGTGAAAACGAATTCTACCGGAATGAGTCGCTGAGGCCATTTAGGTCATGGGTCACGAACGGCGAAGGCCCACTGTTAGTCGTCCTGGTGGCAGGGTTCAAACCAAAAGGGGACGATTCGCGCCCCGACAGGGGTCTTGTGCCACTTGTTAGGATGCTCTTCGGTCCCGACGTAGATATCTTGACAATCGTCTACGGCCCCGGTTCATTAGCGTCAATCAAACGGGCGAAAGAAACGCCGGAGCAAGCGGTCAGGGCCAACGGCCTGTGGGCTTCTGTCTTAACCCTTTCCGATCGCACATTGGTAGATGCGGTCAATACTCCGCTTCCAATGGATATTGATTCGAACAGAGTCTCGGCGCCCTTTAGGGACTCCGCAGTGCCGTCTCTATCCGCGGCTTCGCGGAATACGGCATACGGTGAGCATGATGTCGATTCAGTGATCAAGCAGTTGGTCAATCAGTCCGGCGGGGCGATGTTTGAGGGAATGTGTAACCCACCGGGAGGGGACTGGAGTGGAATTTCTTTGCTCGGCCCCACTGACGGAGCCGAGTTCAGATGGGTTTCACTCCCAAGGGTGTCTGGACCGCATAGGAAGCGACCAGACCACGTCTTGCAGGTGCGCTCTAGTGTTGAGAGCAACGCGCTTCTCAGCGTGGAGTCGAAAAACCGCCCCGTCGATTTCGAAAGCCGGATCGGGGAAAAGCTCCGTCGATACTTAGAGGAGTTAATCGAACACTCGCCGACAGTACTTCGGTTCGAAGAAGAGCCGTGGAGACTGGCAAAAGGTGTTGACATTGTATGGCCAGATCCCGGCTTAGCGAATACCCCCGTACTAGCGGTAGGCGCCTACTGTGCGAACTCCGCTAAGGAAGAGGCGTTGCACGTTTTCCGAAGCCACGACCTAGACTTGCTCCTCGCTATGGAATTCTCTTCAAGTGGCGCTTGTCTGATCCGCATTATTACCAATTCGACGGCGCGGCTCGCCGCAAGGTCCTTTGTTTCAGCTGCCGAGCCGCTAACTCCGTGGGTCGAAATTAAGGTGGACGCTTTCGCTGACGAGATCGAGTGACGAGCCCATAAGTCGAGTGAAGGGCGAGTGGCCGGTATTGACAGCAAAAGTGTATTTAGACGGTAATGGGGGGAGGCTCTCGCGGTATTCCCTTCCGCCCGCAGTGCCGTCGAGCGTGAGCATCCACTTGACGCCTCGGTCTGTCAGTGACTTGAGAACTCTACACAGCCGGTCAAAATCAAACTTCTCCGGCCGGTACCGGCCGCGTGTTCCGGCGTACGGCGGATCTAAGAAAACGAAATCACCTTCGGTCGCCCCGGAGACTGCCTGCTCGTAGTCTTCGCAACTGGTTTCTAGATTCTTTACTAGCGAGGACCACTCATGAATTATGCGGGTCAATGTATCGGGGTGAATTCCGGGTCGGCTATGATGCAACGAGTTGTTGAACTCGCCTCGCGAGTTGAACCGTATCAACCCGTTTACGCACGTTCGAGAGAGAAACAGGAGTTCGGCCGGAGTCTTTGACTTATTGAAAGACTCGCGTACCTGGTAGTAATATTCGTGGCCAGTTCTTTGGAGGCGCGTCCAATGAAGGCCGTAGTTCTCGGCCAACGCCGTCGGCTCGTCTCTGATCGCCTGCCAGAGAGACATCAACTCAGGCATAGAATCGCTGATTTTCCCAGTCGCTGGCCTAACTGCGGGAATCAGCGCCCCACCTCCGACGAAAGGCTCGAAGTATCTGTTGTGACTTGGGGCCATAGAGGCAAGCTGCCAGGCAACTCGTCTCTTGCTTCCACTCCATTTGATGACTGGAGGGAAGAGCTTGTTCTCAGTTCTCAATTTCTGCCTCGATTCGGTGCTTCGCCAGCTCGTAATAGTCTGGGTCTATCTCGTAGCCGGTAACGCGTAGGTTCGCCCGAATTCCCGAGATCATTTCGGAGCCGCTACCCGCAAACGGGACTAAGAGATGATTCCCTTCTTCGGCCGCAATTGAGAGCATCCGCTGGGACACCGCTAGTGGCTTTTGAGTCGGGTGTTTTCCGAGAGCAATTTCGCTTCGTTTTTTATTGTTAGGGATGTCCCAGACCGTTCGCATTTGCCTATCGGCTTTCTTCAATTGGTCGTTTGGGTAATACGCTTTCTTTGCGACGTCTGAGTTGAAGCGGTATCGGCGGTTTTTTTCGCCTCCGGTGTGGATCCAGAGAATTGTTTCATGACTTGCTGTTAGTCGCCGGTTAGAAAGGTTGGGGAATGAATTGCGCTTATACCAGACTATTTCATTGATTATCTCAAGGCCGAGCGCTTGGCATGCCACATTCACGAACCCCGAGTTGTGATAAGTCGAGTGAATAAAGATTGATCCTGTGTCTCGGACCAACCTCTGGACTTGGGTGAGGTATGCAATTGTCAATTTAAAGCTGTCTGCGGCGGTTATCAGGTCCCACGCGTGTCCGGCGATCTTCCACTCTCCGCCAAAGCGCTTTAAGTCGTGCTCGGCGGGTAAATTCCAGTTGGTTTGTGTACTTGCTCCGTATGGGGGGTCGACGATGGCGATGTCAAAGGAGTCGTCCTTCAAGTCCGCCATGGACCTAATAGCGTCACCATTGATCAGGTTAACTTGCTGGTCCGGGGACTTATATAGTTTCAAAGAAGGTTCCTCCCTAAGGGTCGGCCGTTTTCTTGGTGTTCTGGACGGGTGAGATCAGGGCCTTTATATCGCACGGGTATGACATAGGATGTGTGGCGCGACCCGACCGCGGGAGGTGTGTGTCCGTCCTCACTGACCGGGCGCCGCCCGCCGCGCGGGTCGGGCGCTACGTCTGGCAAGCTGCTTATCGGTAGGATCTGCTTCTCGCTTCTCTTGAAGCTAGCGCGCCAATCTTAGAGTGCCCCGAGTTGCCTCTACGAGCAGGCCCTCGGGGCGAGATCGACGCGGTGCGAAGTAGGCGATTTGGGCGTTGGACGTCGCAGAAAGCTGCAGCGTCAATGTCTTCGGGCTATCACCCCACTCAGGCCGGTTCTTACGCACGAGGTGATCGCGTACGGGCTCATGCGGTGGCCCGACCCGCCAGCCCCCGTCGATAAGCTACCCAGCCGATGCGCACGGATTGGCGGGCTCTCCGTCCTCCTCGTTTTGTGCGAATCGACCTTAGGCTGCGGCCACGCTGCGCCCGATCCCCGTCGCGGGTCTTAGGCTTGCCCGGACGACCACGAGGCGGCGTACCTCGGCGTTGTCCCCGCGGAAGGCCCGCGACGGGTGAACGCCTTCCTTGCCGATGACGTCGTAATAGTCAGCATGGTGACCATCTCCCTTCGCCCCGCCGCGGCCTCATCACCCCCCGCTCCTAGACTGTCCCCTCGGCGCACGAGCCGCCGTCACCGACAGTCCACCCACCGCGAGGAGCCCCACGTGGAGTATGCGCAGATCGAGGCGCTGCGCGAGCGGCATCCCGCCTGGCGGATGCTGCGCGCCACGCACGCGCCGCTGCTGCTCACGGTGCTGTGCCGGTTCTTCGTGGAGGAGGGCCGGGGCGCCAGCTCCGAGGGGGAGCTCGTCGCGGCGCTGGACGATCAGCTCTACGCCATCAACGCCCAGGATCCGGAGAACCCGCGGTTCCTGCGCACGGCCGCCGAGTACCTGGCGGACTGGGCCGGCCCGGAGGCGGGCTTCCTGCGCCGCTTCTATCCGCTGGGCGCGGACGAGATCCACTACGACGCCACCCCGGCCCTGGAGAAGGCCTACGCCTGGGTGCAGGGCCTTGCCGAAACCTCCTTCGTGGGCACGGAGTCGCGCCTGCAGACCGCGGTGGACCTGCTGCGTCAGATCGCGCAGGGCACTGAGTCCGATCCCGCCAAGCGCCTGGACCAGCTCGAGCGCCGCAAGCAGGACATCGAGCGGGAGATCGACCAGCTCCGCCAGGATCCGCAGTCAGGCCTGCTGGACCGCACCGCGGTCCGCGAGCGCTACCAGCAGTTCGCCACCACTGCCCGCGAACTGCTGGCCGACTTCCGCCAGGTGGAGGAGAACTTCCGCGCCCTGGACCGCTCGGCGCGCGAGCGCATCGCCACGTGGCAGGGCAGCAAGGGTGAGCTGCTGGCCGAGCTCGTCCACGGCCGCAGCATGATCGACTCCTCCGACCAGGGCCGCAGCTTTCAGGCCTTCTACGACCTGCTGCTGTCCACCTCGGGCCAGGAGGAGCTGTCCATGCTGCTGGATCGCATGACGGGCATCGAGGAGGTCGGCGCCGACCGCCGTCTGCGCACGGTCCACCACAGCTGGGCCGAGGCCGCCGAGCGCACCCAGCACACGGTCCGCAGCATCTCCGAGCAGCTGCGCCGCTTCACCGACGACCAGGTGTGGTTGGAGAATCGGCGCGTGCTGGACCTGGTGCGCCAGATCGAGACCACCGCCCTGCACCTCCGCGAGGGCGAGCTGCCGAGCTCTGGGCTGGAGCTCGAGGAGACCAGCATCGACGTTGCGCTGCCCACCGACCGCCCCCTGTTCACCGTCCGTCCGGCCTCCGAGGTCAATAGTGACCTGGAGCCGGTCGAGGCCGAGGAGGTCGACACCTCCGTGCTGGCCAACCAGGTCGTGGTGGACCCCGCGCGCCTGGCCACCCGCATCCGGTCGCTGATCCCGGTTCACGGCACCGCGCGGCTGGAGGACATCATCTCCCTGTACCCGCTCCAGCACGGCGCGGCGGAGATCGTCGGCTACCTGGCGCTGGACGAGGACGATCTCGAGGTGACCACCCACGAGCATGAGGAGACCGTGATCGAGTACCACGAGGCGGGCAGGCACATGCGCGCGACGATGCCGCGGGTGGAGGTCACCCGCCGATGACCGCCTCCGGATCCAGCACCGCCGACCATGCCGTCGGGGACCGTGTCGCCGCCGGCCGTGTCACCCCCGAGCGCGCCGTGGCGGTCAGCGCCATCCGCCTCATGCAGGGCGTCGTGTACCAGGAGTCCGACGCCTGGGACGACCTGGTGCGCCACCAGGGCGCCGTCCGTGACCACTTCGCCGTCGTAGGGCTTGAGGTTGTTGTCGACGACGACGAGGGCTACGCATACCTGCGCACCGCCGACACCCCGGAGGGCGAGAACGCTCTTCCCCGGGTGATCCGCCGCCGCACCCTGACGTACGCCGACAGTCTCCTGTTGGTCCTCTTGCGCAAGCGCCTGGCCGAGTTCGAGTCGGCCGGTGATCCCGGGCAACTGGTACTCACCCACGACGAGATCGTGGAGTTGATCCAGCTCTTCCTTCACCGCAGCACCGACGAGGCGCGCGAGCAGCACCAGATCGACGCCTCCATCAACCGGCTCGTGGGCATGGGTTTCCTGCGCCAGCTCAAGGACCGCAAGGGGGAGTGGGAGGTGCGCCGCATCCTCAAGGCCTACGTGGACGCCGAGACGCTCTCGGACTTCTCGGCCAAGCTCGCCGAGTACGCCGACGCGGGCGCCGCGGACGAGAGCACCGCCGGCGCCGACGCGGCCGAGACCCATGACAGCGCCCACCACGCGAGCGAGGACATCTGATGACCAGCGGCCTGTTCTCCTCGGTGGAGCTGGGCGGAGGCGAGCGCCCCGGCTTCCGCCTGGCCCGCCTCGAGGTGCTCAACTGGGGCACCTTCGACTCCCGGGTATGGAACCTCGAGCCGGCGGGGGAGACCCTGCTGCTCACCGGCGACATCGGAAGCGGCAAGTCCACCCTGGTGGACGCGGTGAGCACGCTCATGCTGCCCTCGCACCGGATCGACTACAACAAGGCCGCCGGCGCCGCCCGCAAGGAGCGCACCCTGCGCTCGTACGTCGAGGGCCACCACAAGACCGAGCGCAACGAGGCCACCGGCAGCGTCCGCTCGGTCGGGCTTCGCGACGGCCACTCGTACTCGGTGATCCTCGGCGTCTTCCGCAACGAGGGGTACGGCGAGGAAGTCACCCTTGCCCAGGTCTTCCAGCAGCAGGAGGCCACCGGCCAGCCGTGGCGGCGCTTCATCACCGCCGACCGGGCCCTGTCCATCGACCCGGACTTCACCGGCTTCGGCTCCGACCTCGGCGCCCTCATCACCCGCCTGCGCGACAGCGGGGCCGTGGTGCACAAGGACTTCCCGACCTACGGGCGCGCCATGCGCCGCCTGCTGGGCATCCGCTCCGAGCAGGCCATGGAACTGTTCCACCAGACCATCTCCATGAAGTCCGTCGGCGACCTCAACGAGTTCGTCCGCACGCACATGCTCGAACCCGTGGACGCCTCCGCCCGCATCGAGGGCATCCTGCGCCACTTCGAGGACCTCACCCGCGCCCACGACGCCGTCACCCGCGCCCGCACCCAGCTCGCCGCCCTCGAACCGCTGGTCGAGCAGATCCACACCTACGACACCGCGCTCGAGCGCCGCGAACGGCTGCGCGAGGAGCGCCTGGCACTGCGCCCGTACTTCGCTGAGCTCCGCCTCGCCCTGCGCCAGGCCGAGATCGACACCCTGACCACCGAGGTCGCCTCCGCCAACACCGAGGTGGTCCGCCTCCGGGAGAAGGCAAGGGAGCTGGCCACCGAGAGCGAGGCCCTGGTCACCGCGCGCGCCGAATCCGGCGGCAACCGCATAGGCGACCTGGAGCGAGATGCCGCCGCCGCCCGGGAGCAGCTGGAAGATCGTCGTCGTCGTCGGGATCGGTTCACCGACGCGGTGACCCGCGCCGGCCTGGACCCCGTCACCGACGAGGCGGCCTTCACCCGCCTGCCCGAGGCGATCGCCGCACGTGAGGCCGAGCTGGACTCCCACGGCGTCGACCTGGCCACCCGCCACAACGCGCTGGTCATGGAACACGGCGAGCGCAAACGGCAGCTGCGCGAGGTGCAGCAGGAGCTGAGCGGGCTGACCGGACGGACCAGCAACCTGCCCACCGAACAGCTGCAGGTGCGCGCGCAGCTGTGTGCTGAACTCGGCTTGGACGCCGCCGAGCTGCCCTTTGCGGGCGAGCTGATGGACATCGCCGCCGAGCACGCCCAGTGGCGCGGCGCCGCGGAACGCGTCCTGCGCGGATTCGCCCTGTCCCTGCTCGTGCCGCAGGAGCACTACGCCGACGTGGCCGAGTGAGTGGATTCTCGCCGCCTCACCTCCCGCCGCGCCGACGGCCGCGAGGTGGGCGTACGGCTGGTCTACGAGCGGGTCCCCGAGAAGCACGTGCCGCTGCAGCGGCCCCAGACCGACGGGCTGCTGCTCGCGGACACCGTGGAGATCGCCGACTCGGCGCTGCGCGGCTACCTGGCCAAGGAGCTCTACGCCCGCGCCGACCACCTCTGCGCGCAGACCATGGAGGAGTTCCGCCGCGCCGACCGCGCCGTGACCGTGCATGGGCAGATCCGCTCCCGTAACCGGCACGTCAAGGACGACCGCAGCTCCACCACCGACGCCCGGAACTGGGTGCTGGGCTGGCGCAACGAGGACAAGGTCGACGCGCTGCGGGCGCGCTGCGCCCGGCTCGAGACCGAGGTCGCCGAGCTGGCCGCCCGCCTGGACGCCGCGACCCGCGAGCAGAACGACGCCGGCCAGGCACGCACGGCGCTGGTGCGGCTGGCCGAGTACCCGTCCTGGCGGGACCTGGACTGGGCCGAGGCCCAGCAGCGCGCCGACTCCGCCGAGGCCGAGCGACTGCGCCTGGTCCGCGGCAGCGACGAGTTGTCCGAGATCGACCAGCGGATCGCCGACCTCGACGCCCGCGCCGCCACCGTGGCCGACGACGAGCGGGAGCTGTCCGACCACCGCAGCCGATGGCAGAGCAGCATCGACCACGAGCAGCGCCAGATGGCCCGCGACCAGCGCGTGCTCGGCGAGCTGGACGAGGCCCTGCTCGAGTCGGCGCGCGAGGTGTACCCGCGGCTGCGCGAGCGGCTCGGCTACGGCGAGGACCCCGGTGCCGAGCTGGCCCAGACCGCTGACGAGGCCCATTCCGCCGAGGCGGCGCTGTCGGATGCGATCGACGCCGACCTCGAGCGCGCCCAGCGCGAACTCAACGGCCTCACCACGCGGATCCACCAGGCCATGGCCGAGATCCGTCGCACCTGGCCGGAGCAGACCAAGGAGATGGACGCGGCCGTAGCCGCCCGCGCTGAGTACGTGCGGTTCCACGCTCGACTGGCCGACGACGACCTCCCTCGCTTCGTCGACGAGTTCGAGAGCCAGCTGCGCAAGAACACCATCCGCGAGCTCGCCGGCTTCCATAACTGGCTGCTGCGTCAGGCCGATGACATCGGGCAGAAGATCGAGAAGACCAACGAGGCGCTGGGCGCGATCGACTTCAACCCGGGGCGGTTCGTCCGCCTGGACTGCGAGAACACGGTCAACCAGGAGGTGCGCCAGTTCCGCGCCGACCTGCGTGGGATCACTGACGACGCGTTCGGCGGCGACGGGCAGTACTCCGAGGGCCGCTACGAGCAGGTGCGCGCGATCCTCGAGCGGCTCCGCGGCCGCGAGGGTCACAGCGAATCAGATCGCGCATGGCGACTGCGCGTCACCGATGTGCGCAACTGGTTCACCTTCTCCGCCTCCGAGCGCGACCGCGAGACGGACCGGGAGTTCGAGCACTACCGCGACTCCGACGGCAAGTCGGGCGGGCAGAAGGAGAAGCTGGCCTACACCATCCTCGCCGCGTCGCTGGCCTATCAGTTCGGCCTGGAGTGGGGAGCGGCCAAGGCGCGCGACTTCCGGTTCGCGGTGATCGATGAGGCCTTCGGCCGCGGCTCGGATGCTTCCACCCGCTACGCGCTGGAGCTGTTCGCCAAGCTGGGTATCCAGCTGCTCATCGTGACCCCGCTGCAGAAGGTGCACGTGATCGCTCCGTACGTGCGGACGATCGGCTACGTCGACAACGTGGAGGGCCGCTACTCGCGGCTCGTGCAGATGACGACCGAGGAGTACCAGAAGCAGAACGGGCTGGGCTGAGGAGCGGCCCGAAAGGGCCGATCTCAGTCAGTTCGTCGCGCGCTATCTGGCCGTCGGCGGCAGTAGGTTGGCTTTCATGGCCCCACATCAGAGCGACTCGGCAGTCCAGAGGGATGCCGAGATCGCGATCGTCGACGCCCTGGCGACCAAGCTCAAAGTGGCGCTGGTCCGTGGGGGATCGCTGACGCTCAGCGGGGGAGTGCGCATCCACCTCGACGCTCGGAGCGAAGACGGGAAGTTCGCGGTGGAGGCGTACGCGCGACAGGGAAGGCTCAAGGGCGGCCAGCTCAAGAAGATCGCCCAAGACGTTCTGAAGCTCGCGCTACTTCGGAGCGAACCGGACTACAGCGACGTTCGGCCGATCATCGTGTTCGCGAGCGAGGAAGCGCGGTCGTCGATCACCGGCTGGGTCAAGCATGCCGCCAGCGCCTTCGGCGTCGAGCTTCACGTGGTCGACATCGATCCGGGTCTACGCCACGCCATACTCGCGACCCAGCGTCGGCAGAGGATGGTCAACGTCTACCTGACGGCCGTGGCAGACGACCTCACCATTGACGAATGAGACGGGTCGCCCACCGCCCGAATGATCATGGCCGATTCCACGGACTTTCCCTGTCGCGGAGAATCCACGAGCCGAAGGCGCGTCAGGGCGTAGCTGAAGGCCCACGCGCCGAAACTATCGCTGACCTGGACAAACGGCCGCGATTTTGCTTTGCAGACAGGCCCGTGTAACTTTATCGGAGCCGCCAGGGAGCGGGGCCGGAACGAGAGAGACGGCCCAGCGAGCAGGTGGCGAGCCGGAGTAGGTGAGCGGCGGTCCTGGTTTTGACTGGGGCGGCCGGGAGACTTACACTGGAGAAGTTGCCCCGAAATGGGCAGCGAGCCCCGCGAGACGGTGACTGTGAGGTCGTCGT